>JAPYSD010000586.1 GCA_029936705.1 Croceicoccus sp.
GCAGCGCGACGTCGCGCAGCGCATCGTCGCGCTGGGCGAACAGATGGCTACCAATCCCGCCCCCGCCCCTTCCGCGCCAAGGGAGAGCGCATCGTGAAATTCGTCTCCGACTGGCTGGTCCGCCTGGGCTCGCTCGGCCTCGTCGTCATGACCGCGGTGGTCGGCTGGCAGGTGTTCGGCCGCTTCATCCTCGATTCCAGCCCGTCCTGGACCGAGCAGACCGCCCTGCTGCTGATGATCTGGTACGTTCTGTTCGCCGCCGCCGCCGGCGTGCGCGAGGGGTTTCACATCCGCATCGCGCTGCTCGACGATTTGCTGGGCGCAAGGGGTACGGTGATCCTGCACCGGGTCGTCAACGTGCTGGTGGCGCTGATGGGCCTCGCCATCGCGTTCTATGGCGCGCAGCTGCTATGGGCGGTGCGCGACCACGTGATCCCCTCGCTGGGGCTCAGCCGCTGGGTCGCCTATGCGCCGCTGCCGATTTCCGGCCTGCTGATGGCGGTCTTCGCGATCGAGAACATGACCCGCCCGCCCAGCGACGACGGGCTCGAACCCGACCCGCTCGGCACAGATGACATGGCGGGGAGCGCCGACTGATGGAACTGCTCGTCCTCTTCGGCGTGCTCTTCGCGCTGCTCGCCATCGGCGTGCCGGTGGGCTTCGCGCTGTTCGGCGCGGCGCTGGCCTGTTTCGCGGCGATCGACATCCCGCTGGTCGTTGCGGTGCAGCGCATGGCATCGGGCATCAGCGTGTTCACCCTGATGGCGATCCCCTTCTTCATCTTCGCCGGCGATTTGATGTACCGCGCAGGCATCGCCGACCGTCTGGTCAGGGTCGCCGATGCGGCGCTGGGCCGCGTGCGCGGCGGGCTGGGGCTGGTCGATGTCGGCGCGTCAATGATGTTCGGCGCCGTGTCGGGCAGCGCCATCGCCAGCGCGTCCGCCATCGGGTCCAGCCTGGTCCCGCTGATGCGGGACAAGGGCTATCCCGGCGATTACGCGGTGAACGTGACGGTGACGGCGGCGATCGTCGGCCTGCTGATCCCGCCTTCGCACAACATGATCATCTATTCCGCCGCGTCGGGCATCGGCGTGTCCATCGGCGACCTGTTCGTGGCGGGCATCGTGCCGGGCGTGCTGACCGGGCTGATGCTGATGACGACGGCCTATGTCGTGGCGAAACGGCGCGGCCTGCCCAAGGGATCGTTCCCCGGCTGGCGCCAGTTCGCGGTCGCCGCGATCTACGCGGTACCGGGGCTGATGACCGCGATCATCATCATGGGCGGCATCCTGTCCGGCTATTTCACCGCCACCGAAAGCTCGGCCATCGCGGTGATCTACACGATCCTGATCGGCGTGTTCGTCTATCGCAGCCTGGGCTGGACCGCGTTCTGGGAAGCGGCGGGCAAGTCGGTGCGCACCGCCGCCATGGTGCTGTTCATCATCGCGGCGGCCACCGCCTTCGGCTTTGCTCTGGCCTTGCTGGAGGTGCCGACCGCGCTGGCCGGGCTGATCGCGGTCATCACCGACAACCCGGTGCTGACGCTGCTGATCATCAATGTCATGCTGCTGATGCTGGGCACCTTCATGGACATGGCCCCGCTGATCGTGATCACCACGCCGATCTTCCTGCCTGTCGCGATGAACATGGGCGTGGACCCGGTGCATTTCGGCATCATCATGATGCTGAACCTGGGCATCGGGCTGGTGACGCCGCCGGTGGGATCGGTGCTGTTCGTCGGTTCCGCCGTGGGCAAGATCCCGGTGACGACGCTGGTGAAGACGATCTGGCCGTTCTACGGCACGCTGATCGCGGCGCTGGGGCTGATCACCTATATCCCCTGGCTGTCGCTGGGCCTGCTGAGGTGGTGGAACTAGTCCGTCACAGGGCGGTCATTCCGCTGCCTGCTTCGTCATCGCGTCCCAGTCGTCCCACGCGATGGCCCGGCCCGGAAAAGCGACATTCCGGAACGGCCATTCCGCCGCCACCCAGTCCTGCACCCAATCGTACAGCTCGGCATCGAAGCCCGCGTCATGCTCCGCCTTAGTCACCCACAGCATGACCACGGCGTCATAGCCATCGACCTGGCTGGGCCGGACATAGACGCTGCCCCGTTCGCGGCTGCCATCGGGGGTCAGCACGCCATAGGCAAAGGATTCGCGGTTGTTGAAGCGGGCCTGCTCAGTCAGCATGTCCTGCATGGCATCTTCGCCGGTCAGCCC
>JAPYSD010000587.1 GCA_029936705.1 Croceicoccus sp.
GCTTTGGGCAGGGTGACAACGGTTGTAGGACGTGTCGCCTGTGTCAACCAGCGCGCAGGCACGATGGGCACGCACCGCGTCAGCCGAAGCGATAGGGGACAACGCCGCGCCCACCGGGGTCGACCACGATCGCGCGGTCGCCGGGCGGAAAGGCGCGCTGGTCGCAGTTTTCGCGGGGGCACAGGCGGCACGATATGCCGATCGGCATGGCCGCGCCCCGGGCGGTCACGTCCAGCCCGTCGGCATAGATGAAGTCGGCGGCGTCCTTTGCCTCGCACCCCAGCGCCACGGCATAGCGGCGCGGCGGGCGGGCATAGCTGCCCGACGGCTTCACCAGCCCCTTGGCCATCGAGACATAGCGCACCCCGTCGGGCGTCTCGGCCAGCTGGGTCAGGATGCGGTCGGGGATCGCCACCGCCTCGTGCACGATCCACAGCGGGCAGGCCCCGCCAAAGCGCGCGAACTGCAGCGGGGTCGCCGAATGGCGCTTGGTGATGTTGCCCGCCATGTCGACCCGGCAGAAGAAGAACGGGATGCCGCGCGCGCCGTCGCGCTGCAGCGTCGAGAGCCGGTGGCACGCCTGTTCGAAGCTGACCGCAAAGCGCTGGCGCAGGCGGTCGATGTCATGCCGCTCGGCCAGCGCGGCGGTGCGAAAGCGTTCGTAGGGCATCAGCAGCGCGCCCGCCGCGTAATTGCCAAGCCCGATGCGCAGCAATTGCCGCGCCCCGGGCGAGGCGAGGCCGGAATGATCGGTGACCTCGGCGATCTCATCGGCCAGCGCGATCCCGGCCAGCTGCCAGGCCAGCTGGAACCGCCGCGTCTCGGCCGGCTGCGCAGGGTCCAGCGTCAGCCTGCGTTCCGCCGCGTCATAGTGCCGCAGCCCGCCGCCGCCCGCGCTCTGCGGTGCATCCACCGCCAGCCCCAGCGTCGCGGCAAAGGCCAGCAGCGCGGCTTCCGAGGGTGAGGGCGCATCGCCCGCGATTGTCGCCGCCAGCGCCTCGGCCCCGCGGTCCAGCGTGTCGATGTAGTTGCCCGCGCCGTGGAACCAGTCGCGCACCTCCTCCCACGGCAGGCGGCCCGACTGCGCGGTCTCGCCCGATTCCAGCGCTTCGTCGAGCATCTGCAACCGCTCCCCCGCCTGGCGATAGGCGGCATGCAGCGCGACGAACCGGTCGGCCAGATGCGGCTGCTGGCGCACCGCGCGGGCGGCGGCATCCTCGCCCAGCGGCTCGGCGAAGAGCGGGTCGGACGCGGCGCGGCGCAATGCCTCGGCCCGCTTGTCCGAACTGTCGCCGCCAAGATCGTCCAGCCGCAGGTCGAAGCGCCGGGTCAGCGCGGCGATCAGCGGCGCGGTCAGCGGCCGGTCGTCGCTTTCCAGCTGCGAGAGGTAGGAGACCGAGATGCCCAGCGCCTCGGCCATCTCGGCCTGCCGCATGCCGCGACGCGATCGCAGCGCGCGCAGGATCTTGCCGGCAAAAAGGCGCTGTGGTCGCTCCATACCATGGCGATAGTCCGGCGCCGACGGTTTTGCAAAACCTGCGTTCAGGATTTTGCAAATTCGCATTGGACTTGCTTTTCACGGCCCGCGATAGGCAGTCTGGCAAAGATGGCGGCGCGTGCCGTCCTTGCCCCGCATAACACATTGGAAGAGGCCCCCGTCCGCATGTCAGCCAATATCGCCGAAGTCGAACGCCGCCGCGCCGCCGCCCACCTGGGAGGCGGGCAGAAACGCATCGATGCCCAGCACGCCAAGGGCAAGCTGACCGCGCGCGAGCGGATCGACGTGCTGCTCGACGAAGGATCGTTCGAGGAACTCGACATGTATGTCGAGCACAATTGCGTCGATTTCGGCATGGACGAGGCGCATATCCCGGGTGACGGCGTGGTGACCGGATCGGGCACGATCAACGGGCGGCTGGTCTATGTGTTCAGCCAGGATTTCACCGTTTTCGGCGGCTCGCTGTCCGAACGCCACGCGCAGAAGATCTGCAAGGTGATGGACGCGGCGCTCAAGGTCGGGGCCCCGGTCATCGGCCTCAACGACAGCGGCGGCGCGCGCATCCAGGAAGGCGTGGCCTCGCTGGGCGGCTATGCCGAGGTGTTCCAGCGTAACGTGCTGGCGTCGGGCGTGGTGCCGCAATTGTCGCTGATCATGGGCCCGTGCGCGGGCGGCGCGGTCTATTCGCCTGCGATGACCGACTTCATCTTCATGGTGGA
>JAPYSD010000046.1 GCA_029936705.1 Croceicoccus sp.
CGCCAGTATCGACTGGCGCGAGCGCGTCGCCGGCGATGCAGAGCCGGGGTCCGGACCCGTGGTGACCCTGTCCGCTGGCTTCTGACGGCGAACCGTCCAGGCATGCGGACGATTAGTTTGCAAAATCCGCAAGGGCCATGCAGACATCCCGGCACGCTTGCTGCATAAGGAGATCCAGCATGTCGCTGCTTCGCCGCCGGATCTCCTGACCCCGCCATGGACGTTTACCTTCCCATTGCGAATCTCTCGGTAAACGGTCTTGTCATCGTCCTTCTCGGCGGTCTGACGGGGCTGCTTTCCGGACTGTTCGGGGTTGGCGGCGGCTTTCTGACCACGCCCCTGCTGATCTTCTATGGCATTCCCCCCACGGTGGCGGCGGCTTCCGCAGCCAGCCAGGTGACCGGCGCCAGCGTGTCGGGCGCGATCTTCCACGCCAAGCGCGGAGCGGTCGACTACCAGATGGGCGCGATGATGGTCGGCGGCGGTATCGTCGGCACCGGCATCGGTGCGCTGCTGTTCCGCCTGCTCGAGGCGATCGGCCAGATCGACGTGGCGATCGCCATTCTTTACGTGGTCGTACTGGGCAGCGTCGGCATCAAGATGGCCATGGAATCGGTGCCGGAACTGCTGTCCGACCGGTTCGAACGGCTGAAGCGCGCACCCAGCAAGCGGCGCCATCACCCTTTCGTCGCCAGCCTGCCGGGGCGCTGGCGGTTCTATAAATCGGGTCTGTACATTTCTCCGCTGGCGCCGGTCCTGCTTGGCATGGCGGTCGGCACGCTCACGATGCTGATGGGCATCGGCGGCGGGTTCCTGCTGGTGCCGCTGATGCTCTACGGGCTGGGGATGAGCGCGGCGGTGGTCGTCGGGACTTCGCTGTTCCAGATCCTGTTCACCACCATCGCGACGACCATGATGCATGCGCTGACCACCAATGCGGTCGATATCGTGCTGGCCGCGCTGCTGCTGCTGGGGTCGGTGTCGGGCGCGCAGATCGGTGCGAAGTTCGCGCTGGATGCCCGGCCGGAGTTCCTGCGCGCCGTGCTGGCCGCCATCGTGCTGGCCGTCGCGCTGCGCATGGCGGTGACGCTGACGTTCCGCCCGGGTGAGATTTTTACCGTGTCGCCGTTATGACCCGCCTTGCTGCCGTTGCCGCGTTTCTGGCCGCTGTCGTGGTCGCGCCGTCCGCCTGGGCGCAGGGCCGCGACCCGATCCTGATTCCCGAGATTTCGCAGCACGAAGTCGTCGTGCGGCAGGGTTTCACAGGCGCCAACCTGCTGCTGTATGGCGCGGTGCTTCAGCCGGACGGCAGCCGCGTGCGGGGCGACACGCCCTATGACATCGTCGTCGTGCTCAAGGGGCCGACCGAGGCGATCAACCTGCGCGAGAAGCGGCGCATCTGGGGCATGTGGATCAATGCCGATTCCGCGCAGTTCCGTTCCGCGCCCTCCTATTACGCGGTAGCCTCGTCGCGCCCGCTGCCCGAGATCGTGGATACGCGCACGGCCGCCATCTACGAGCTTGGCCTCGATTCCCTCCAGCTTTCGCCCATCGGCGCGATCCGGCCCGAAGAGGTGTCGCGCTTCGTTGCCGGACTGGTCGCGAAGCGGGTCGCCAACGGCCTCTACGTCCAGGCGGAAGGCGCCGTCACCATCAGCGAAGGCGTGCTCTACCAGGCGCGCATTCCCTTGCCATCCAGCGTGCTAACCGGCGAGTATACGGCCGAGACCTTCGCGATCTCGGGCGGGCGAGTGATCGCGTCCGCCACCAGCGAGGTGACCGTCACCAAGCGCGGTTTCGAGCGCGCGGTCGAGATCTGGTCGCAGGATCTCAGCATGATCTACGGCCTTTTGGCGGTCGCCCTTTCGGTCTTCATGGGCTGGGCCGCGGGCCGGCTGTTCGCGCTGGGCTGAGCGCGGCTTTGCGCCCGGCTTCTTAGCACCGCATTAACCCTGCCCCCCTAAGCTGCAGCGCGAATGCATCGGGCCGCCGCGGTTGGCGGCCGTTCAGCGAGGCGCGGCAATGAACGACCATACTTCCCGCTTTTCGGGTCGGCCCCTTTCCGGCAATCCGGAGTTTCAGCGGCGATCCCCCTTCGGCCGCTCTCAGGACAGTGGCGCGCCCCAGGATGGCGGCGCGGCCCCCGAAGCCGGCGGCGCAGCGCCCGAGGAGCGTCGCGGGGATCCGTCGATGTCGCCCGCGATGGCGCGGCTGAACCGCTTTCGCAGCGCGCCGCCCGAACCCGATCCGCAGACGCTGAAGCCCGCGCGCCCACACGTGCCGCAGGCTTCGGCTTCCGAAGTGCCGCCTGCCCCGCCGCGTGACGATGAGGTAATGCGCGACACCGCCGTACCCCCGCCGCCGCGCGGGATGAGCGAGAAGGACGCGGTCCACCGCCCGATCGAACCGCCGCGCCCCCCGGTCGCCGAACCCGAACCGCAGATCATTCGCCGCGCCCCGCCGCAGACCGAACCCGCGCCCCGGGCCGAAGCGCTGCGCAAGCCGGACGCGCCGGAAACCGGGATCGAACCTGCCAGCGAGCCTGCCGAGCGCAAGTCAGGCCAGGCATCGAAGCCCATCGGCGAGGTGCTCGACATCGCCGGTTCGATGTCGCGCGTCATGCTGCAGCGCGACCGGCTGCTCGAATGCCGGCAGGACACCGATCCGACCGTGCAGCTTGCCGGCCTGGTCGGTTCGCAGATCAAGGTCCGCGTGGGGCAGATCTGGCTGCTGGCCAGCGTTCGCACCCAGTCGCTCGACCGCGGCACCGGGCAGATCATCGCCGAGATCGACTTCCTGGGCGAAGGGCAGGAAGAGAAGCTGACCGGCCGGGTCCGCAACTTCACCCGCGGTATCACCAACTACCCGATTCCCGGCGCGGAAGTGTATGCCGCGACCAATCCCGACCTTGCCCAGATCTATGCGTCGGACGGGCGGGCCAATATCCAGATCGGCAAGGTGTTTCCGACCAAGGAGATCCGCGCTGGCCTCTATATCGATGCGATGCTGGGCAAGCACTTCGCGCTTCTGGGATCGACCGGTACCGGTAAGTCGACCAGCGCCGCGCTGATCTTGCACCGCATCTGCGAGGCGGCGCCCGAGGGTCACATCGTGATGATCGACCCCCACGGCGAATACAATGCCGCGTTCCGGGGGTTCGGCGAGCTGCTCGACGTGTCGAACCTGCGCATGCCCTACTGGCTGATGAACTTCGAGGAGCACTGCGAGGTCTTCATCAACTCCGAAGGCTCGGACCGCATGGCCGACATGGACATCCTGTCCCGCTGTCTGCTGAAGGCGCGCGGCAAGAACAAGATGGCCGGCGGGATGAGCAAGCTGACCGTGGACTCGCCCATTCCGTACCTTTTGTCCGACCTGACCAACGCGATCCAGGAGGACATGGGCAAGCTGGACAAGGCGACCAATACCGCGCCCTATCTGCGGGTGAAGGGCAAGATCGAGGAGATCAAGGCCGATCCGCGTTACCAGTTCATGTTCTCGGGCATGCTGGTCGCCGACACGATGACCGACGTGATCGGGCGCATTTTCCGCATGCCGACCAATGGCAAGCCGATCTCGATCATCGACGTTTCGGGCGTGCCGTCGGAAATCACCAGCACGGTGGTCGCGATGCTGAGCCGCATGGTGTTCGACTTCGCGATCTGGAGCCGCGACGAGCAGACCCGGCCGATCCTGCTGGTGTGCGAGGAAGCGCACCGCTACGTGCCGAACGAGCGCAATTCGGACGGCAACTCGGTCGGCAAGATCCTGTCGCGGATCGCCAAGGAAGGCCGTAAATACGGCATCAGCCTGGGCCTGATCACGCAGCGTCCGTCCGACCTTGCCGAGGGCGTGCTGTCGCAGTGCGGCACGATCCTGTCGATGCGCCTCAACAACGAACGCGACCAGGACTTCGTGAAGGCCGCCATGCCCGAGGGTGCGCGCGGCTTCCTGGCCAGCATCCCGGCCCTGCGCAACCGCGAGTGCATCGTCTGCGGCGAGGGTACGGCGATCCCGATGCGAGTCACCTTCGACGACCTGGAAGAACGCAAGCGCCCGGCTTCGGAGGACCCGCTGTTCAGCGAGCTGTGGTCCAAGTCCGGCGGCGAGGAGGACGCGGTCGAGCGTACCGTCATGCGCTGGCGCGCCCAGAGCCGCTAAAGGCCGTCCGGTTGACACAGGCGACACGTCCTACAAGGCGTGTCACCTGCCCGTGCGCCGCGCAATTGCGCGGGTTTCGCGCCCCTGGTTGACACCATGGGGGTGCGGGAGAAATTCGGCGATGACAAAGAGCGGTGCGGGAAAGAGCGGTGCGGGCAAGGGATCTAGCCGCGCCGCGCCGTGTAGGACAGTAAAAGCGCCGCCCACCGCGCGGGCATCGGTCCGGCTGGTGCCCGGCGGCGGGGCAGGCTAGAGCAGCGGCATGGTCGCTGCCGAAATCCGCCCTTTCGCGAACGCCGGTGCCGCGCGTCCCATGGGCGGCGCGGCATGAAGGGCGAGATCCGCTCCAACTGGTCGCACGCGATCCTGGTTTGCCGCAAGTGCAGCCGCAAGCAGGCGAAGCGCGCCGAAGGGCCCGGCGGCAAGAAGGGGCTGGCCAAGGCGCTGAAGAAAGAGCTGGCGGCAGGCAAGGGGCGCAAGGCGAAGCTGGGCATCGTCGAGGTGCCCTGCCTCGACATCTGTCCCAAGCGCGGCGTGGTGCTGGTCGATACGCGCAAGCCCGATCAATGGCGGATCGTGGGGCCGGACGCGGACCTGGGCCAGCTGGCGCGCGACCTGGCGGATGGCGCCGGCGCCTGAACCGGCCCGCAGGCCGCGCAGGTCATGTCCCGCGCGTATCGCCGTAGAGATGGATATGCAGCCGGTCGGTCAGGCGCAGCCCGTGCCGTGCCGCCAGCGGGGCCATCCAGCGCATCCGGTCGTAGAGCGTGGCCGAATCGGTCCCCTCGGGCATCAGCTGCAAGCGGTCCGCGTGGATCGCGTATTCGTGCTTCAGATCGAGCACTTCGGCCAGGTCGGCGGGGCTGGCGATCACGAATTTGAAAAAGGCACGCGGGTCCTGCGCATAGGCGTGCAGCCGTTCGGGGATCAGCGCGAGATCGGCGTCATTGCCGCTATGCGCCAGCTTGGGGCTGACATTGTACTGGTCGATCAGCCGGTCCAGCGCCTGCGGCGCCTCGACCGTGCCGTTGGTCTCGATCTCGACATGCAGGCTGGGGCGGATTTCGCGCAGCAGGGTGATCAGCTTCGTCAGCGCGGAGGCCTGCAGCAGTGGTTCGCCGCCCGTCACCACCAGCCGTTCGGGGCCGAGCGCGAGGATCGCCTGCGCGGCGTCGCGTTCGTCCATCGCGAACTGGTTCGCCTTGCGCGCAAAGCTTGTCCCGCCGCGGTGCGGGCGATTGTCGCCGATAAAGCGCCAGGTATAGGCGGTGTCGCACCAGACGCAGGCGAGGTTGCAGCGCGACAGGCGCACGAAGACGCTGGGCCGCCCGCTGGACGGCCCTTCGCCCTGCAGCGAGGCAAAGATTTCCGGCTCGCCCGGTTTCGTCGTGGCGAGGACGATCGGCAAGCCTCTATCCCAGCCGCGCCAGCGCCGCCGTCAGCCGCTCGACCTCTGCCGCGTGATGCGCGTGGTCGGCGCGGGCCTTTTCCACCGCCTCGGGCTTGGCCCGCTCGGTGAAATTGGCGTTGGACAGGCGGCCTTCGAGCGATTTGGCTTCCTTCTGCGAAGCGGCGAGCGCCTTTTCGAGGCGGGCTTTCTCCGCGTCGATGTCGATCAGCCCTTCGAGCGGGATGACGAAAGTATCCTCGCCCGCCGTGACCTGCATGGCCGCGCCGCCGGGCGCATCCTCGAACGCGACCGACGACAGCCGCGCCACGCGGTCGAGCGCGGCGGGATTGGCGGCGATCGCCTGCTTCGCGGTATCGCTGGGCCGGGCAAGGAACGCGTCCAGCTTGGCGCCGGGGGCAAGGCCAAGCTCGTTCTTGGCGCCGCGCAGCGCGGTGGTGAGCGCGATCAGCCAGTCGACCTCGGCCTTGGCGGCGGGGTCGATCTCGGCCTGCGGGTCGGGCCATTGCGCGGTGATGAGCGGATAGTCGGCACGTTCGCCCAGCTTGGACCACAGCTCCTCGGTGATGAAGGGCATGAAGGGGTGCAGCATGACGAGGATCTGGTCGAGCACCCAGCCGGCGACGGCCTTCGTCTCGTCATCGAACGAGCCCTTGATCAGTTCGATGTACCAGTCGCAGAAAGTGGCCCAGGCGAACTGGTAGATCGTGTTCGCCGCCGCGTCGAAGCGCAGCGCGGCCATCGCCTCGTCCAGCGCGCGGACGGTGGCGACGGTCTCGCCGATGATCCAGCGATTGACGGCGCTGGTCGCCGTGGGGGCCTCGATCCGGGTCGATGCGGTGATGCCGTTCGCCTCGCAGAAGCGGGCGGCGTTCCACAGCTTGGTCGCGAAATTGCGGTAACCCTCGACCCGCTTTTCGTCCATCTTCACGTCGCGGCCCTGGCTTTCCATGGCGGCCATGAAGAAGCGTAGCGCATCGGCGCCGTACTGGTCGATCAGCAGCAGCGGATCGACGACATTGCCCTTGGACTTCGACATCTTGGCGCCATCGGCGGCGCGGACGAGGCCGTGGAGATACAGGCGCGGCCAAGGCACCTCGCCCATGAAATGCATGCCCTGCATCATCATGCGCGCGTCCCAGAAGAACAATATGTCGAAGCCCGAGACGAGCAGCGAATTCGGGTAGTGCTTGCGGACAAGATCGGTATCGTCCGGCCAGCCGAGCGTGGCGAAGGGCCACAGCGCGGAGGAGAACCAGGTGTCGAGGACGTCGCTGTCGCGCGTCAGCACGGCGCCTTCGCCGGCCAGCTTCCGGGCCTCTTCCTCGGTCTCGGCGACATGGACGCTGCCATCCTCGGCATACCATGCGGGGATCTGGTGGCCCCACCACAGCTGGCGCGAGACGCACCACGGCTGGATGTTCTCCATCCAGTTGAAGAAGGTCTTTTCCCAGCTTTTCGGGACGATCTCGATCCGGCCGTCCTTCACCGCTTCGATCGGGCCTTGCGCCAGTTTCTCGGCATCGACGTACCACTGGTCGGTGAGCCACGGTTCGATCACCACGCCGCCGCGGTCGCCATAGGGGGTGGCGATGGTGCGCGGCTCGGCGTCGTGCTCGGTCGCTTCGCCTTCCTTGTCCCTGGTCACGTGCGGGATCAGGAAGCCCGCTTCCTTCATCCGCTGCACGACCAGCGCGCGCGCATCGAACCGGTCGAGCCCGACGAATTCGTCCGGGACCAGCCCGTCGGCGGTCTGCACCACGCGCGCCTTGCCATCCAGCATGTTGAGCATGTCGCCCGCCGCGATGCCCGCGCGCTTGCCCACCTCGAAGTCGTTGAAATCGTGGCCGGGGGTGATCTTCACCGCGCCCGAGCCGAGTTCGGGATCGGCGTGTTCGTCCGCCACGATGCGAAAGCGGCGCCCGGTGATCGGCTGCTCGATCTCTTTCCCGATCACGCTGGCATAGCGGGCGTCTTCCGGGTGCACGGCGACGGCCATGTCGGCCAGCATCGTCTCGGGCCGGGTGGTCGCGACCTCGATATAGTCCTGCCCGCTTTCCAGCGTGACCCCATCGGCCAGCGGATAGCGGAAATGCCAGAAGCTGCCCTGCACCTCGCGGGTCTCGACCTCGAGGTCGGAGATCGCGGTGCCGAGCGCCGGGTCCCAGTTCACCAGCCGCTTGTCGCGGTAGATCAGGCCCTGGTTGTAGAGGTCGACGAAGACCTTGAGCACGGCCTTCGAGAAATGTTCGTCCATGGTGAACTGTTCGCGCGACCAGTCCATCGAACAGCCCAGGCGGCGCAGCTGGCGAGTGATCGAGCCGCCCGATTCCTCTTTCCATTCCCAGACATTGGCGATGAAATCCTCGCGGCTCATGTCAATGCGCTTCACGCCCTGGCTGGCGAGGTTGCGTTCCACCACCATCTGCGTCGCGATGCCCGCATGGTCGGTGCCGACGACCCACAGCGCGTCCTTGCCGCGCAGCCGTTCGTAGCGGATCACGATGTCCTGCAGCGTGTTGTCGAGCGCGTGGCCGATGTGCAGGCTGCCCGTCACGTTGGGCGGCGGATTCACGATGGTGAACGCCTCGGCACCGGGGCGGTCGGGGCGGAACAGGCCGCCCTGTTCCCAGTGGGCGTACCAGCGCGCCTCGATCTCGGCCGGATCGAAGGTCTTGGGCAGGTTTGTCGTCATGGTGTCAGCGTCGCTCATCTGCGGCGCTTTGCCAGCGTGCAGGGCGGGGGGCAAGCACCAGAAACGCCGCCTTGGCAGGGGGTAAGTGCAACGCGCCATCGCAGCGATGTCGGCAGACGCTTGTGACCGGGCGGTTTTTCGACCATGACCCGTCCCATGCGCGAGTGGGCGGAATTCGAATTGCAGGAGGGCGAGGGCGGCCCGGTGCTGGTGGTGACGGGCCCGTTGACGGTCTCGTCCATCGCGCCGCTGGACAATCGCCTGCGCGAAATCGATTCGCTGCAGGTCATCGACATTTCCGGTGCGACCAATATCGACACCGTCGGCGCATGGGTCGTCATGCGCGCGGCAGAGGACCTGGACGCCCGGATCGACGGGGCAAGCGACAAGGCGAAGCGCCTGCTCGACGCGGTCGAGGCATGTTCGAGCACTGCCGACATCACGCCGCCGCGGCTGAACGTGTTCGAACGCGTGGCCGAATCGGTGGGCGACCGGATGTTCGGCTGGGCCGGCGGCGTCGTCGGCGTCGTCGATTTCCTGGGCGCGTCGGTGCTGGCGCTGGGATCGGTGCTGCGCCATCCGCGCCGCTTTCCGATGACCGCGCTGGTCCGCCAGTTCGAGCTGGTCGGCGTGTCGGCGCTGGGCATCATAGGATTGATGAGCTTCCTGATCGGCATCGTCATCGCGCAGCAAGGTGCGGTGCAGCTGGCGCAGTTCGGGGCGGAAATCTACACGATCAACCTGACCGGGCGGCTGGCCTTTCGCGAACTGGGCGTGCTGATGACCGCGATCATGGTCGCGGGCCGGTCGGGCAGCGCCTTTGCCGCGCAGATCGGCACGATGAAACTGACCGAGGAAGTGGACGCGATGCGCGTGATCGGCGTGTCGCCGATGGAACGGCTTATCCTGCCGCGCATTCTGGCTGCCGTGCTGATGATGATCCCGCTTGGCTTCTTCGCGTCCGTCCTGGCGATCATCGGCGGTGCGTTCATCGCCAATTTCGCGCTCGACATCCCGTTCTTCACCTTCCTGCAGCGCATCCGCGAGGTCGTGCCGCTGACCGACGTGTGGGTCGGGCTGGTCAAGGCGCCGGTGTTCGGGCTGATCGTGGCGCTGGCGGGCTGCTACCAGGGCATGCAGGTTTCCGGCAATGCCGAGGAAGTGGGCCTGCGCACGACCATGGCGGTGGTGCAGGCGATCTTCGCGGTGATCGTGCTGGACGCGTTCTTCGCGATCTTCTTTACCGAGATCGGGTGGGGCTGATGGCAAGCCAGCGCGCAAGGGATCTGATCGAGCAGGCCGAGGACGACGCGAGCTTCACGCCGCCCACGTTCGACGGCGAATATCCGATCGTGATCGAGGACCTGACCAATGCGTTCGGCACGCAGGTCGTGCACGAGCATCTGTCGCTGAAGGTGAAGCGGGGCGAGATCCTGGGCGTGGTGGGCGGATCGGGCACCGGCAAGTCGGTGCTGATGCGCTCCATCATCGGGCTGCAGACGCCGACCGCCGGCAAGATCGAGGTGCTGGGCCGCGACCAGACCGATTCGGCCAACCGCGACGACGAGGGTATCCGCTCGCGCTGGGGCGTGCTGTTCCAGGGCGGGGCGCTGTTCTCGACCCTGACGGTGGCCGAGAATGTCGAGGTGCCGCTCAAGCAGTTCTATCCCGAGATCTCGCAGGAACTGCGGCACGAGATCTCGGGCTACAAGGTGGTGCTGTCGGGCCTGCCCGCCGAGGCGGCGAGCAAGTATCCGTCGGAGCTGTCGGGCGGCATGAAGAAGCGCGCCGGCCTGGCCCGCGCGCTGGCGCTGGATCCCGAACTGCTGTTCCTGGACGAACCGACCGCCGGGCTGGACCCGGTGGGCGCGGCGGCGTTCGACCGGCTGACCCGCGAACTGGCCGATACGCTGCGGCTGACGGTGTTCCTGATCACCCACGACCTCGACACGCTGCACGCGATCTGCGACCGGGTGGCGGTGCTGGCCGACAAGAAGGTGATCGCGGTGGGCACGATCCCGGAACTGCTGGCGACCGACCACCCGTGGATCCAGGAATATTTCAACGGACCGCGCGGCCGCGCGGCCGAGGCATCCTACGCGAAGTCCGAGGACAATCCGGCCAACAAGTCGTCCGCCAGGCCCGCCACGGGGCCTGCGCAGCAGCCCGATGACGGGATCGGCGGCGGTACGGGCGACGGGACCGGCAATGGGCACGGCACGGGCGCGATGGACAAGACAGGTCCCGAGAGGGCATAGGGGCAGGCAACGATGGAAACGCGGGCAAATCATATCTGGGTGGGGGCCGTCACCCTGCTGCTGCTGGCGATGGCCGCCGCATTCGTCATCTGGATCGCCCGGCTGAACGAAGGCGCGCAGAACGAATACGACATCTTCTTCAAGCAGTCGGTCAGCGGCCTGGCCCGCGGGTCCGAGGTTGCCTATGCGGGCGTGCCCGTCGGCAAGGTGACGCGGATCGAGCTGTGGGACAAGGACCCCGAATTCGTGCGCGTGCGCGTCACGGTGGACGAGGACGTGCCCATACTGCAGGGCACCACGGCCACGATCCAGGGCAGTTTCACCGGCGTCTCGACCATCCAGATGGAGGGCGCGGTGCGCGGCTCTCCCCCGATTACCGAGCCGGGGCCGGAGGGCGTGCCCGTCATTCCCACCAAGCGCGGGGGGCTGGGCGAACTGCTGACCAATGCCCCGCTGCTGATGGAGCGGCTGGCGAACCTGACCGAGCGGCTGACCATGACGCTGTCGGACAAGAACCAGGAATCGATCGAGGGCATCCTGCAGAACACCAACCGGATGACCCGCGACCTGGCCGAGGCGACGCCGCGGATCGACCAGACCATGGCCGAGCTTCAGGCGACATTGCGCCAGGCGACGATGACGCTGGCAGAGTTCGAGCGCGTGGCCAAGTCGACCGACCAGCTGGTCAACGGCGAGGGGCAGTCGCTTGCCGACCAGCTGCGCGAGACGCTGAAGAGCGCGGACAGCGCGATGACCACGCTGGAAGCGACGATCAACGACGTCCGCCCGGCGGCGCAGCAGCTTTCGTCGAGCACGCTGCCCGAGACGGAGGCCGCGATCCGCGACCTGCGCGCCACCACGCGCGCGCTGCGCAATGTGACCGAGAAGCTGGACGACGACGGGGCCAGTGCCTTCCTGAAGAGCCAGCCTTTGCCGGAGTATGAGCCGTGAGGCACCTGATGCGTTCCCTGACCCTTGCGCCGCTGGCGCTATCGGCCATGCTGTTGTCGTCCTGCGTCTCGATCGGGGCGGGGGGCGATCCGCCGGACCAGCTGATCTCGCTCACGCCGCGCAACAGCGCGCCCGCCGGTTCCAATGCCGAGGGCATGATCGATAGTGCGATCTTCGTGTTCGAGCCCGAGGTCGAGGACCGGCTGGACATCAACCGGGTGCCGGTACAGATCGACCCGTCGAGCGTCGCCTATCTGCAGCAGGCGTTCTATGTCGACCGGCCCGCGCGGCTGTTCCAGTCGCTGCTGGCCGAAACGATCCGCGCCAATCACGGCGGGCTGGTGGTGGAAGGGTCCGATCCGGGCCTGCCCAATCGCACGCGGCTGTACGGGCGGCTGGTCGAGATGGGATATGACGCGCAGGCGATGGCGGTGACCGTCACCTATGACGCGGTGCGCATCGACCCCGAGGGCAAGGTGAACGCGCAGCGCTTCTCGCACACCGTGCCGGGGATCACGGCGGACGTGCTCTATGTCGCGCCTGCGCTCAACGACGCGGCGAACGAGGTCGCCACATCGGTCGCGCAATGGATGAACGCGTTCGGCTGATCCGGTTTCCGCGGGGCATCGGCTGAACGGTCCGGCCGCGCTCAGCCGGGGAAGGGGTTGCCTGCCAGCACCTTTGCCAGATGCGCCGCGTTCGATGCGACCATGGCGGCGGTCCGGGTGATCTTGTCGGGCACCTGCTTCAGATCCTTGAAATCGGTCGATCCCATCGCTTCGCCCACCCAATAGCAATTGGCGACCGGCGGGATGGTCCAGCCCGTGTCGTTCAGCGACTGGAAGATCTGCGAGG
>JAPYSD010000588.1 GCA_029936705.1 Croceicoccus sp.
ACGGCATAGGGCTGGCCGTCGTCAAGGCCGAGGACTTGGACAAAGCGAGCCTGTTTCATGGGTAACTCCGGGTCTTGTCAGGCGAACAGCGAGAGCTGATCGGCATCGTGGTCATTGTCATTCGATACAGGCTTGGCCGCAAGATCAATGCGGACAGGTTCTGTGGGTTTCGCGATCGGGTTGCCGTTCCATCCGGCGAAGGCAGAGCCGATACCAAAGCCGAGCGCGCGAAATGGCGCCATCAAGATAGATTGGCCAAGCATCTCGTGCGCGGTGGTGATCGACAGGTCGTCGACGAATGTCTCAGGTACGCCTTTGACACGAGCGTGTTCGGCAGGAGTCAATTGGCGAAGCAAGCGATCGTTGGCGGGATGCTGCACCTTGATCTCGGTCGACCGGCATTTTGCATAGCCACGACCAATGGTGCCGACATGGGTGGCGTCCGGACCGCAGATCTGCATGCGAAAGCCCTTGCCAGCCGCAATGTCGCTTTGTTCCTTGGCGCGCAGGTAGCTCATCTCGGACCATAGAGGACTGTCGAGGGGGATATCGTCGAGAACCGTTCCAAGAGTGGTCGGTCGAGGGGCTTGCGGACGGATAGCAGGAAGATCGACATCTAGTCCCGGCGTGGCGGCAATGAGTACCATTCTGTTACGATGCTCAAGGCAGCCGAACTCCTCGCCTTTGAGAATATCCCAACGGATCTGGTATCCCCACTCGGTAAGCTGGGCTGTGATGATCGAGAAGCTCGCAGAGGTAGCATAGCCCGGCACGTTCTCGATGATGACCATGGTTGGATTGCAGGCAGCGACGATCGCCAGGAAGCCCACGGCGAGATGCCCTGCGACTGGATCGTCTTCCGGTTTGGCGAGATGCTTTTTCGAGCGGCCAGCGATTGAATGCGCTGTGCAAGGAATACCGGCCTCCAGAATATCGACCTGTTCGACTTCACCGGCCATACGGGGATCGAAGGCGAATTCCTGAAGGGGCGCGTTATAGGCGACCGTTCCAGGCTTCCAGACAGGGTTCCGCTCGGCGCAGAGGTCTTGGTAGGTGGAATCGATTTCAACGGAGAATGCGAGCTCGCTCTCGATCCCGGCCTCAGCAAGGCCCTCGTGGATGGCGAGCGAAAGTATGCCAAGTCCGGTGGAAACAGAGCCAGTTCTCAGCGCTTCGCCATCCTGAAGGCGGCGGCGGGTCCGCTCGTTGCGTTCAAGGCGTCGCAGTTCGGCCATTGCCGGCGTGATGGTAATGCGGCCGGTGGCGAAATCCATTCGCAGGGTTTCGATCGCTTCGAGGGATGCCAGCGCCTTCCCGTTGACGATATCGACGATGGGGATCTCGTTGCCGCGCCGCGCACGGCGCGACACGGTGCGATCGCCTGTAGGATCAAGTTCGAGGACGATTTCGCGCCGTTTTTCATCGACTTTCATCCGGTAGCGCGCGGCCGGGGCAAAGCCGGCACGTTCGAGTTTGCGGCCTTCGATCCAGATGCGCGGAGTTCCGCGCTTGTCGCGGCCCAGCTTGCTCGATGCCATTGCGACGCGGGTATGGGTCATGAATGTGCTCCAATCGAAAGCGCCCCCGAACCTTGCGGCTGGGGGCGCGTGAGATCGAACTGCTGATTGATCAGTTCTTGTAGAGGTCGAAGACTTCGTCGAGGCCGATGGGATCAACCACGAAGGGCCCCGGCCAGTCCTGGATCCATTGGGGGGCCATGACCGAGCGGGCGAATTCATCGGGATCGACGTGGAAAATTTCCTTCGCAGCTTCCCTCCCCCAACGAAGGGCATCGAAGGTTCCATCCCAAGTGGTGTCACCGAGCGGGTCGACGCTGACGATATATTTGCGAACGTCCATCTGGGCGGTGAACTCGCAGGTGACCTGCGGGCCCGCCTCCTTCTCGGCCCTGGTCTTCAGCAGGTATGCGAGAGCTGCGAACCAGTCTTCCGGGTGAGGAGCGGTGAAGGCGGTCTCCATAGGAATGAAAATGAACATCTGGTGGGCATTGTCGAATGCATGTTCGACGATTTCCCAAGTGCCTTGAAGTTTGGCGAGTAGAGGCTCGAGATACTCAGCATAGGCGTACGCCTTGACGAGAGCATCTGAAGGTTCCTCCGTGCCGGATGACCCCCAGCTAAATTCGATGCTGGGCACGACGTAGTGTTTGCCCTTGCTGTCAGCTGTGACCCCCAGTTTGGCTGGGTAGGCGC
>JAPYSD010000589.1 GCA_029936705.1 Croceicoccus sp.
GCCCACCAGCGATGGAGGAAATGCACCATGAAGGGATCCGCGGTGAATGCATGCCAAGCGCCCAGCGACCAGTCGACGCCATCGGGAAAGAACGACCCCTGCATCAGCGGCCAGCTGTTGAACCAACCGCCGCCCGCGACATAGCCGGCGTTCAGTCCGGCCATCCACGCGCCGTACAAAAGTTGCAGTGCCACCACGCCCAGAACGACCAATGGGAAACCGCGCAGCCCCGCCCGCGGCTGTCCTTGGGCGTAATTGCCAAGGTCCAGCGCCGTCCAGACAAGTCCGCCCAAGGTGAAGAAGGCCGTCATCAAGTGGATCGACAGCCAGTAATGGCTGACATCGGTGCGGCCCAGTTCCTGCGCCTCGACCCCTATGCCCGAGCTGACCATCAGCCAGCCGAACACGCCCTGCATCCCGCCCAGTGCCAACAGCGCCAGCAGGCGGTGCTTGAAACCGATCGGAATCGCGTTGCGCACCCAGAAGAACGCCAGCGGCACGGCAAAGGCCAGCCCGATGACCCGGCCCAGCAGGCGGTGCAGCCATTCCCAGAAATAGATGAACTTGTAGTCCGCCAGGGTCATGCCCGCCGGGCCGTTCACCTGGGTGTATTCGGGGATCTGGCGATAGGCGTCGAACTCGGCCTGCCACGCCTGTTCGCTTAGCGGGGGCAGCGCGCCGGTGACGGGCTTCCACTCGGTAATGGAAAGCCCCGATTCGGTCAGGCGGGTGATCCCGCCGACCACCACCATCGCGACCACCAGGGCCGCGACGACGTACAGCCAGCGCGCGATCGCGTTGGGACGAGCGGGACCGTAATTCGCCACCGCTTCGAGGGGAATGCCATCGTTATAGGGTCTCACGGCGCCGTGCTTTGCCATAATTGCCGGAATTGGCAAGTGGCTGCCAACACCGGTTGCCTCAAGAGGCATGTTACATTATATCATCCAGCACGATGAAGTCCTCGCACTCTTCCTCTTGCCGGCATGGCGCGGCCGACCGCAACGCGCGATCGCGGCTCGACCGGGTGGGCATCCTGCTTTCGGGTGCTTGCGCGGTCCACTGCGTGGCGGGCCTGGCGCTGGTCGGGCTGCTGAGCCTGGGCGGACTGGGCCTGGGCGCGGGCGGGCGATGGCTGATGGCGCCGGAAATCCACGAATACGGGCTGGTCGCCGCGATCGTCGTCGGCGTGCTGACCATCGGGCTGGGCGCGATGCGGCATGGCCATGTGTGGCCTCTGCTGCTGGGCGCGGTCGGCATCGGGCTGATGGCGGTGGCCGTCGCCGGACCGCACGGCGCGACCGAGGCCGTGCTGACCGTCGCGGGCGTCGCCGTGCTGGCGGCGGGCCACCTGCTGAACATTCGGGCCTGTTCCGCCGCGCGCTGATCGCGGGCAATCGGCGGCGTGTCCCTTGAACTGCCGCCCGCTGGCGCTATGTCGCCTAGCATGGCTCCGAACACGAACATGATCGCGATCACGGTGAACGGGGAAACCCGCCGCGTGCCCGAAAACACCAGCATCGCGCACCTTGCCCGCATGCTGGAACTCGACCCCGCGAAGGTCGCGGTCGAATGCAATCGCCATGTCATTCCCCGTACGACCCTGGAAACCGTGACCCTGCACGAGGGTGACGAGCTGGAGATCGTGCATTTCGTCGGCGGCGGCGATCATCCGGGCAGGGGCGATCACCAGGACGCGGTAAAGGCGGACGACAGGTGGACCGTGGCGGGCCGCACCTTCCGCTCGCGGCTGATCGTGGGCACGGGCAAGTACAAGGATTTTGCCCAGAACGCCGCCGCGCTGGAAGCGAGCGGCGCCGAGATCGTGACCGTCGCGGTGCGCCGCGTGAACGTATCCGATCCCAAGGCGCCGATGCTGACCGACTTCATCGATCCGAAGAAGGTGACCTATCTGCCCAATACGGCGGGCTGCTTCACCGCGGACGATGCGATCCGCACGCTGCGGCTGGCGCGCGAGGCGGGCGGCTGGGACCTGGTGAAGCTGGAAGTGCTGGGCGAGGCCAAGACGCTCTATCCCGATATGCGCGAAACGCTGAAGGCGACCGAGGTGCTGGCCAGGGAAGGCTTCCTGCCGATGGTCTATTGCACCGACGATCCGATCGCGGCGAAGCAGCTGGAAGAAGCAGGCGCCGTGGCGGTGATGCCGCTGGGCGCGCCGATCGGGTCGGGGCTGGGCATCCAGAAC
>JAPYSD010000047.1 GCA_029936705.1 Croceicoccus sp.
ACCGCGTGCTGCTCGAACCGTTCCGGCTCTCGCGCAGCCTTGTCACCAATGCCGAGTGGGACGCCTTCATCGCCGATGGCGGCTACCGCGACCCGGCGTTCTGGCTGTCCGACGGCTGGGCCTGGGTGAACGGCGAGGGGATCGAGGCGCCGCTTTACTGGCACGGCGACGAACAGTTCACGCTGGCAGGATGGCAAGCCCGCGATCCCGACGCGCCCGTCACCCACATCTCCTATTACGAGGCCGACGCCTTCGCCGCATGGTCGGGCAAGCGCCTGCCGACCGAGGCCGAATGGGAAGTCGCCGCGGCAGGCAGCGACCCCGCGTCCGGCCAGCAGCTAGACACGGCGGAGGCGGTCCAGCCCGCCGCCACGCCGGACCTGTTCGGCAGCTGCTGGCAATGGACCCGCTCGGCCTATCTCTCCTATCCCGGCTTCGTCCCCGCGGCGGGCGCGGTGGGCGAATACAACGGCAAGTTCATGAGCGGGCAGTTCGTGCTGAAGGGCGCAAGCTGCGCCACCGCGCGCGGCCATTCGCGGCCCAGCTATCGCAATTTCTTCTACCCCCACCAGCGTTGGCAGTTCACGGGCCTCAGGCTGGCACAAGATAATTAGGGAGAGTGCCCGATGACGGTTCAGCAGGCCCTGCGCATCGTTGACGAGGATGAAGCCGGCATCGACAAGGCGTTCAAGCGCGACGTGCTGAAAGGTCTCGCCGAACCGCAAAAGGCGGTTCCGGCGCGCTGGTTCTATGACGAACGCGGGTCGGAGCTGTTCGAGGATATCACCCGGCTGCCCGAATATTACCCGACGCGTGCGGAAAAGGAGATCCTGCGCGCCCATGGCGGCGATTTCCGCGCCGCCATCGAAACGGGCCGCGCGGTGGTCGAATTCGGATCGGGCAGTTCGGCCAAGACGCCGCTGCTGCTGCGGGCCATCGAACCCTCGGCCTATGTGCCCATCGACATATCGGGCGAATTCCTGAGGTCGTCGGCAAGCAGGCTGGCGGAAAAGCTGCCCGACCTGCCCATTCACCCGGTCGAGGCGGACTTTACCCGCCGCGTCACCATGCCCGGCGAGATCGAGGGCACGGCCCGGCTGGGCTTCTTCCCCGGTTCCACCATCGGCAACATGGTACCGCGCACCGCGGTCGACATGCTGCGCGAGATGCGCGCCACGCTGGAAGCGGGCAGCCCGGATGGCAAGCCGCCGCTGCTGCTGATCGGCATGGACCGGATCAAGAGCCGCAAGGTGCTGCTGCCCGCCTATGACGATGCGCAGGGCGTGACCGCGGCGTTCAACCTGAACCTCATAACCCGCATCAACCGCGAGCTGGACGGCACGATGCCGGTCGACGCGTTCCGCCACAAGGCGGTCTGGAACGACGATATCGCGCGTGTCGAAATGCACCTGGAAGCGCAGCGCGACATCGCCTTCACCGTGTGCGGCAAGGATTTCACCATGGCCGCGGGCGATACGATCCATACCGAGAACAGCCACAAGTACGGCCGCCGCTCAGCCGCCGCGCTGCTGCTGGCGGGCGGCTGGACGCCGCTGGAACGGTGGAACGACCACGAAAGCCGCTTCATGCTGATCCTGGCGGAAGCGAGCCCGCTGCGGTCCGCGCCCTGACGGCCTAGAACCGCGCCGCGACGACGACCCCGCCGCCCTTGGTGTCGCCCCACGGCAACACGCGGACATTGCTGTCCTTTTGCGAGGTGATCAGGAAGCCCGCGGCCTCGCCGATGGCGGCGCCGACGATCACGTCGTGCCAGTAATGCTTGTCCGCCTCGACCCGCGCCAGCCCGACGAAGCCCGCGACCAGTTGCGCGGGAATTCCGACCTGCCAGCCATAGCGGTTGTGCAGCGTCGCGGCCGCCGCGAAGGACGCCGATGTATGGCCAGAGGGAAAACTCTTGCGATCGCTGCCGTCGGGACGGGTTTCGTGGATCGTCTCCTTCAGCCCATAGGTGATTGCGAAAGTCGCGCCCAGGCTGCCCGCGGCCTGCAGCGCGCCGGTTCCGACCCCCTGCACGGCAGGAAGGCCGAGCGCCGCGATCACCAGCGCGTTGCGTCCGATGTCGCTGGCATCGTCCCAGCCTTTCTCGTCCGCCAAAGCGGGGGAAGCGGCAAGCAGCGACAGCCCCGCCGCCAGCGCAGCCACCGGGCCGCGCGCATTACGCCATTTGCAAATCGTCAATTCCATCAGCGCCTCCACGGCAAGGCGGAGCACACATGCTGCCGTCATCGCGGCAATGACTAGCCCCTTGCACAGGCTTGCGCAAAGCCCAGCTTAAAGGCCCTGAAAACCGCAATTGCTTGCGCAGGATGCCGGGTTTGACTACCGCGCGCATTCCGGCGGCAGGGCTGACGGATATTCGCGCAATTATCATTCACGAACAAGAAAGCAAGTATCATGGGTTATCGGGTGGCAGTTGTCGGAGCCACGGGCAATGTCGGACGCGAGATGCTGGCCATCCTCGCCGAGCGGGCCTTCCCCTATGACGAGATCGCGGCGGTTGCGTCCTCGCGCTCGGTCGGGACCGAGATCGAGATCGGCGACACCGGCCAGATGATCAAATGCAAGAATATCGAGCATTTCGACTTCAGCGGCTATGACATCGCCCTGTTCGCGGCGGGCAGCGGCCCGACCGCCGAATATGCGCCCAAGGCGGCGGCGGCTGGCTGCGTGGTGATCGACAACTCGTCGCTCTACCGCATGGACCCCGACGTGCCCCTGATCGTGCCCGAGGTGAACCCCGACGCGATCGACGGTTACAAGAAGAAGAACATCATCGCGAACCCCAACTGCTCGACCGCGCAGATGGTCGTCGCGCTCAAGCCGCTGCACGACGCGGCCAAGATCAAGCGCGTCGTCGTCTCGACCTACCAGTCGGTATCGGGCGCGGGCAAGCAGGGCATGGACGAGCTGTTCGAACAGAGCCGCGCGATCTTCGTCGGCGATGCGGTCGAACCGACCAAGTTCACCAAGCAGATCGCCTTCAACGTGATCCCGCACATCGACGTGTTCCTCGACGACGGCTCCACCAAGGAAGAGTGGAAGATGGTCGCCGAGACCAAGAAGATCCTGGACCCCAAGGTCAAGGTGCAGGCCACCTGCGTGCGCGTGCCGGTGTTCGTCGGCCATTCGGAATCGCTGAACATCGAGTTCGAGAACGAGATCTCGGCAACCCAGGCGCAGGACATCCTACGCGAGGCGCCGGGCATCATGCTGGTCGACAAGCGCGAGGACGGCGGATACGTCACCCCCGTCGAATGCGTGGGCGACTACGCCACCTACATCAGCCGCGTGCGCGAGGATTCGACCGTCGAGAATGGCCTGGCGCTATGGTGCGTGTCCGACAACCTGCGCAAGGGCGCGGCCCTCAACGCCGTGCAGATCGCGGAATTGCTGGGCCGCCGCCACCTGAAAAAGGGCTGATGCTCCATGGCAGCCCCCTCGATCACTGAAAGCCGTGTGATGGAGGGCGGCTGCCAATGCGGCGCGGTGCGCTACCGCGCCCAGGTCTCTGACAACGAGGCCTATCTGTGCCATTGCCGCATGTGCCAGAAGGCGACCGGCGGCGTGTCGATCGCGTTCAAGAATGTCGAAACGGCCGGCCTCAGCTGGACCGGCGAGCCCGAGTGGTTCGAAAGCTCTCCGATCGCGCATCGTCCGTTCTGCCCGCGATGCGGGACGCCGCTGGGCTTCGGGTTCCTGGGCAGCCAATATCTGGACCTGACGGTCGGCAGCTTCGACGATCCGGGCTATTTCGTTCCGACCTCGAACTGCGGGATCGAAAGCAAGCATGCCGCGTGGGAGGACACCAGCCATTTGCCGGGCGTGAAGGTCACCGAACTGGACAGCGCGGTCCAGGCATGGGGCAAGGCAGGGCTGAAGGTTCCGGACTGACGCGGATCAATGCCCCATGTCGGCGGGCGGCGCGTCGCCCGCCTTTTTCGCGGGCCGGATCAGCATGATCAGCGGCAGGGTCGCGAAACAGGCCACGCCCATCAGCCAGAAATCGTTGATATAGCCGATCATCGCCGCCTGGCGGTTGATCATCCCGTCGATCATCTGCATCGCCGCCGGGCCCATCGGCTCGATCCGCGACAGCGCGCCCAGATTGGCGCTGCCCAGGGTCTCGGGCGTGATCTTCTCGGCCAGTTCCATGTGGTTGATCTGCACGCTGCGCGCCAGCAGCGTCACCACCACCGAAATGCCGATCGACGACCCGATCGAACGCGACAGGTTCAGCAGGCTTGACGCGGTCGCGCGGACCTTCGCGGGCAGGGTGGCGAACGCCAGCGTGTTGAGCGGCAGGAAGGTCAGCCCGATGCCCACGCCCTGAAGCAGGCCCGTCAGGATGATGTGCCGCGCATCGACCTCCAGCGACCAGTTCGCCATCTCGAACATGGAAATGCCCACCACGGCAAAGCCGCCGCCGACGATCAGCCGCGTATCGACGCCCTTGCGCACCAGGAACTGCGATACAGGCATGCACAGCAGCACGCCGATTCCGCGCGGCGACATCACCATGCCGGTTTCCAGCACGGAATAGCCCAGCAGCGTCTGCAGCAGCGGAGGCAGCAGCGCCAGAGTCGCGAACAGGCAGAGCCCGACGACCATGATGATCACCAGCGCCACGTTTAAGTTGCGGTCGCGGAACAGGCCGCGGTCGAACAGCGGGTCGCGCGCCAGCGCCAGGTGCGCCACCGCCGCCCAGCCGCACGACAGCATCAGCGCCAGGTACAGCCAGGATTCGCCCGATGCGAACCAGTCCACCTGCTCGCCCCGGTCCAGCAGCAGCTGCAGCGCGCCGATGGCCACCGCGATCAGCACGAAACCCACGCGGTCGAACCGCACCTTCACCTTGTCCCAGTGCGGCAGGTGGATCACCAGCAGCGTCAGCGCCAGCAGCCCCACCGGCACGTTTACGAAGAACACCCAGCGCCAGTCGAAATTCTCGGTCAGATAGCCGCCCAGTATCGGCCCCGCGATGGGGCCCGCCATGATGCCCATCGCCCAGATCATCATCGCGGTGCCGTGCTGCGACGGCCTGGTCACGTCCAACATCACCGATTGGCTCAGCGGCATGATGAACGCGCCCGCCACGCCCTGGCCCAGGCGGAACAGCACGATCTCGGTCAGGCTGACCGAAAGGCCGCACAGCGCGGAAAAGACGATGAACGCCGTGACCGAGATCAGCAGCAGCGGGCGCGTGCCGATACGGCCGGACAGCCAGCCCGTCGTCGGCAGCGCGATGGCCGACGCCACGATATAGCTGGTCAGCACCCACGAGATGGAATCCGACGTCGCGCCCAGCGATGCCTGCATGTGCGGCAGGGCGACATTGGCGATGGTGGTGTCGAGGATCTGCAGCAGCGCCGCCGCCATGATGGCAAAGAACAATATGCCGCGATTGGGCGTCTCGATATGCGGACGGTCCGCGTCCGCCGCCGCGGCCTGCGGCGGGGCAGCCGCAGGCTTCGCGTTCTTGTCGGCGGCAGGGCCGTCCTGGATCGAAGTGGACGCCACCCGATCAGTCCTCGGTATGCACCGTGACCGTGGCCGACAGGCCCGAGATCAGCGGACGGTCGCCCATCGCGTCGATCGCGATGCGCACGGGCACGCGCTGCGTCACCTTGACCCAGTTGCCCGTGGCATTCTGCGCGGGCAGCAGCGAGAATTCGGACCCGGTGCCCGCGCCGATGCTTTCGACATGGCCGGTCAGCGTCGTGCCCGGATAGGCATCGACCTCGACGTCCACGCGCTGGCCGGGGTGCATGTCGGCAAGATCGGTTTCCTTGAAATTCGCCTCGACATAGGTGCTGTCCATCGAGACGATGTCCATCATCGGCACGCCCGACACGGCCTGCGCGCCGGGCTGCAGGCGGCTGGTCTGCGCGACCTGGCCGTCCATCGACGCATGGACCAACGTCCGCCGCAGGTTCAGCTTCGCCTCGGCCAGCTGCGCCTTGGCGGCGGCGACGCCGGGATTCTCGCCGGGCACGGCAGACCCTTCGGACAGGCGCGCACGCGCTTCCTGCTGGCGGGCCTGCGCGGCGCGCAGCTGCTCCTTGGCCTGGCTGACGGCATGCTGCGAGGCGTCATAGTCGGCCTTGGTCGTGAAACCCCGGTCCATCAGCGCCTGCTGACGCTCGAACCGCGACTGGGCAAAGGCGATGTCCTCGCGCGCGGCGGCGATGTCGGCGCCCGACAGATCGGCCGAATTGCTCAGCGCCGATACATTGGCCTGCGCCTGCGCCAGCGCGGCCTCGGCATTGGCGATCGCCAGGCGGTACGGCTCCTCGTCGATCTGGAACAACGGATCGCCCGCCTTCACGTCCTGCCCGTCCTTGACGTAGATCTTCGTGATCGGCCCGGTCACCTCGGGCGTGACGCTGACCATGTCCTGCTTGATGAAGGCATTGTCGGTGCTGACCGTGCCCTGGCTCATCAGCCACCACGCGCCGATGCCCGCCGCGATCAGCAGCGGTACCACGATGGTCAGCACGCGGCGCAGCAGGCGGCGGCGCGGCGCTTCCCCGGTTTCGGTCTCGTCCAGAGTGTCGGCAGTCATGCTGGCTTCAGCCATTGTCTTCTTCCCGGGTGACGAACATCTCGTTGATGCGTTCGCTCAGTCGTTCCATCAGGGCCTGCAATGCGTCGCTGTCCTCTTTGGCAAAGGTGCTCAGCATGTCGGCGTTGAATGCGGCGGCGGCGTCTTCGATCCTGACGATCAGCGACTGGCCGTGGCCGGTGCAACGGATCAGCCGCGCCCGCCGGTCGTCGGGATCGGCGCAGCGCTCGATCAGCTCCGCTTCCTCCATCCGGTCCAGCATGCGCGTCAGCGTGATCGGCTCCACGTCCAGTTCGCCCGCATAATAGCTCTGCGCGCGGCCGGGCTTGCGGTTCACCATCAGCAGCAGGCGCGCCTGCGGACCGGTGATGCCCAGTTCGCGCACCCGCTGGTCGAAGACGCGCCGCAGCCTGCGGCCGCAATCGCTGACGAGATATCCGATCGTTTCCATAGCAGCCGCGCATATAATAAGCCCGCTTAATATTTCCAGTGCCTTTATTTGTCCGCTGGCGCGATCAGCTTGACCTTGGCGGGTCCCGGATCAGCGGCTAGGCACTCGGTCATGACCGAAACCCCCGATTTTCCCGTCACCTGCGAAATGGTGACCGCCCGCGACGGCACGCGCCTGGCCGTGCACCGCATGGATCCCACACAGGGGGAAGGGCGGCCGCTGCTCCTGCTTCACGGGCTGTTTTCCAGCGCAGAGGTCAACTGGATCAAGTTTGGCCACGCGCGCCAGCTGGCCGAGGCGGGCTTCGCGCTGTACATGCCCGACCTGCGCGCCCACGCGCATAGCGAGGCGCCGCACGATCCCGCCTGCTATCCCCCCTCGATCCTGGTGCAGGACCTAGAGGACGTGATCGAACATTACGGCCTGGGCGCGAACGGGGCGGAATATGATCTGGCGGGCTTCTCGCTGGGTTCGCGAACGGTGCTGGGCGGCGCGATCGCGGGGCTGACGCCGCGGCGGCTGGCGCTGGTGGGCATGGGGCTGGACGGGCTGCTCGATTTCCGCCGCCGTGCGGGGTTCTTCATCGACGCCATCGACAATTTCGACACGGCGAAGCGCGGCGACAGCCATTTCTTCGCGGTGTCCTTCATGAAGACGCAGAAGATCGACCGCGTCGCCGCCCGCCTGCTGCTGTCCGCCAGCGGCCTGGGGATAGAGCGGCAGCAGCTGTCCATCCCGCAGATGCCGACGCTGGTGCTGTGCGGGAGAGAGGACGACGACAACGGCTCTGCCGAGGCACTGGCAGAAGCACTGCCCGACGCGCATGTCGCGTGGATACCGGGAACGCACATGTCCAGCGTCACCGAAAAGGCGCTGGGCCGCGAACTGGTGAAATTCCTTACCGATTGACGGGTACGGCTCGCCCGACATTTCGTGCTTCGTCAGGACACAGCCGTTGAAATCGACAATCGCCGCGGCCTGCGCCGTGCTGGCGCTGGCCGCCGCTCCCGCCCGGGCCCAGGTCGCGCCTTCCGCAATTGGACCCACCGTGACAGCGTCCGACCCCGCGTCGGTGGTCTCCGCGCTGAAGATGGCAGGCTACCGCGCCGAGCTGAAAACGGACAATATCGGCGATCCCAAGATCTTGACGAGGTTGAGCGGGCGCGAGGTCCAGCTCTTCTTCTACGGCTGCGACCGCGACACGCACGGCGGCTGCGACCAGTTGCAGTTCACGGTCGGTTTCGACGCCGACCAGCCACTGGACGCGGCCCGGGTCGAACGCTTCATGCACGACCGGCGTTTTGCCGGCATGTCGCTGGACGATGAAGGCGACCCGTGGCTGTCCTGGGACCTCGTCACCGGTACCGAAGGCATCCCGGCGGCGGTGTTCCTGCAATCGGTCCGGCTGTTCACCGAGACCGTCGGCGCTGCCGAGATGATGGTCTGGCCCGACTAGGGCGCACCTACCTGAACGGCGGTTCGTTGAACGCGCGCAGCTTGCGGCTGTGCAGGCGCTCGCCCTCAGCCTTCAGCAGTTCGCAGCTCTTGATGCCGATCTGCAGATGGCCCGCGATGGCCTGCTCGTAGAAGCGGTTGGCTTGTCCAGGCAGCTTCAGCTCGCCGTGCAGCGGCTTGTCGGACACGCACAGCAGCGTGCCATAGGGGACGCGGAAACGGTAACCCTGCGCCGCGATGGTGGCGCTTTCCATGTCGATGCCGACCGCCCGTGCCAGCGACAGCCGGTCGCCGGTCTTGGAAACCTGCAGTTCCCAGTTGCGATCGTCGGTGGTGACGACCGTGCCCGTGCGCATCCGGCGCTTGAGGTCGACGCCGCCCGTCCCGCTGATCTCTTCGGCGGCGCGGGCCATGGCCTGCTGCACCTCGGCGATGGCGGGCAGGGGAATCTCGGGCGGCAGCACGCTGTCGAGCACGTGGTCGTCGCGCAGATAGGCATGGGCAAGGACGTAATCGCCGATCTTCTGCGTGTCGCGCAGCCCGCCGCAGTGCCCGATCATCAGCCACGCCTCGGGCCGCATCACGGCAAGGTGGTCGGTGATCGTCTTGGCGTTGGACGGGCCGACGCCGATATTGACCAGCGTGATCCCGCCGCCATCGGGCGCGACCAGGTGATAGGCGGGCATCTGGTGCCGCCGCCACGCGGTGTCCGACAACAGGCTGCGCGCATTGTCGCGCCGCTGGTCCAGGAACAGCCCGCCCGCGCCCGACAGCGCGGTGAACTTCTCGCCGTCCAGCTGCTGCGCCGCCCAGTCGACGAACTCGTCGACATAGCGGTGGTAGTTGGTGAACAGCACGAAGCGCTGCACATGCTTGGGATTGGTGCCGGTGTAATGCTGCAGCCGGGCGAGGCTGAAATCGGTGCGCAGCCCGTCGAACAGCGCCAGCGGCATCGGCTCGTCGCCCCGCACGACCGAGCGGCAATCGGCGATCTCGTCCCCGATCAGGGCCAGTTCGGTCGCGGGGAAATAATGCGCCAGCTCGCGCGGGGAGACGCCGGCCAGCTCGGCCGCGGCATCGCCGTCGAGGACATAGGGAAAGGGGATCTCCTGCCGCGAGGGGCCGACATCGATGGCGACCTCGTGGTCTTCCATGATCAGCGACAATTGTTCGCGCAGATAGGACGCGAACAGGCGCGGGCGGGTGATCGTGGTGACATAGCGGCCCGGGCGCGTCAGCCGCGCGAACGAGCGGCCCACCTCAAGCTGCTTGCTGCTGCCCGAAAAGCGCAGCCGCAGTTCGGGATAGGCATAGGTGCCGTCGTTGCGGCGCGCGCGGTCCGGCTTCGTGCCGTTCGCGGCATAGGCGATCATGTCGTCGCGCAGCGCGGCGCGGGCCATGTCGTACAGCCGGGTCAGCTCGGCAATGATATCGTCGGGAGTTTTCATCGCGAACAGCTAGCGCCCCGTTTCTGACATTTCAAAGGCAGGCCGCGCTTTTCGGGCAGGAAATGCGGCCCCGGACACAGAAAGGGCGCGGACAGCCAAGCCATCCGCGCCCTTTCCGATGTTCTTGCGAACGGAAGAGAAAGCCGATCAGGCCTGCTCTTCGTCCTCGCCCTCGGCGGTTTCCGCCTCGGCGATCTCGCCGGGCTCCGCGTTGGGATCGCGATCTTCGGTGAAGCCGGTCTGTTCGGCGGCTTCTTCCTCGAACATCGCGGCCAGCACGTCCACGCCTTCCGACTGCAGCGAAGCCTCGTCGTCCGAACGGGCGACATTGGCCTTGATGGTCACATGCACCTCGGGGTGCAGCGCGATGGTCACGTCGAACATGCCGATGGTCTTGATCGGCGCGCTCAGGATGACCTGCTTCTTGTCGATGTCGTGGCCCTTGTCGTTCAGGGCCGCAGTGATGTCGCGGACGTTGACCGAACCGTAGAGCTGGCCGGCGTTCGACGACGCGCGGATAAGCACGATCTCGGTGCCGGCGACCTTCTCGCCCTGCTTCTCGGCCTCGGTGCGGCGTTCGGCGTTCTCGGCTTCCAGGCGCTCGCGGTTGGCTTCGAAGACCTTCTTGTTCGCCGCGTTGGCGCGCAGGGCCTTCTTGTTGGGCAGCAGGAAGTTACGGGCATAGCCGTCCTTCACGGTGACGACGTCACCGATCGAACCGAGCTTCTCGATACGTTCCAGGAGGATGATATCCATGGGTCAGGCCCTCCTTACTTGACGATGTAGGGCAGCAGGCCGATGTGGCGTGCGCGCTTGATCGCCTTGGACAGCTCGCGCTGCTTCTTGGCGGAGACGGCGGTGATGCGCGACGGCACGATCTTGCCACGCTCGGACATGAAGCCCTGCAGCAGGCGCACGTCCTTGTAGTCGATCGCGGGCGCATTCTTGGCTGCGAACGGGCAGCTCTTGCGGCGGCGGAAAAACGGACGGGCCATCTCAGCGATCTCCCTTGCGGCCGCGGCGTTCGCGGTCGTTCTTGCGCATCATCACCGACGGGCCGCCTTCGTGCTCGTCGACGCGGATGGTCATGTAGCGGATCACGTCCTCGTTGATGCGGGTCTGGCGCTCCAGCTCCTCGACGACGTTGGCGGGCGCATCGATGTTCAGCATCACGTAGTGAGCCTTGCGGTTGCGCTGGATCTTGTAGGCGAGGTTCTTGAGGCCCCAGGTCTCGGTCTTGGTGACCTTGCCCTCGTTGGCCTCGACAATCTCGGTGGCGGTGTTCGCGAGCGCATCGACCTGGCTCTGGCTCAGGTCCTGACGCGCAAGGAACACATGCTCGTAAAGCGGCATGCGCTCGTTCCTTCGTCTGTGCCGATCGCTGACCTTCGCCCCCATGGCGACAGGCCCCTCCGGCTTTCTTGAAAATTCCGGCCATCATGTCCCGGCGCGGATTCGCGCACCGGGTATTCCGGAAAGAGCGCGCCATACAGGCTCTGGCCGCAAATGCAAGCCGCAGCAGCCGCGGGACTATCGCGGGATCGCGATTGGCGGCTAGTCTGCCGCCTCGAATCGGGGGGCGGAACTTGGCCGACACAGCAGACATCGCGGCGACACCGGACCAACCGGAAACAGCAGCGCCCGCAAGGCCCGTGACGCAGGACCGCATCGCCAGCCTCGACATGGTGCGCGGCTTCGCGGTGCTGGGCATCCTGGCCGCCAATGTCGTCGGCTTTGCCCGCACCGGACCCTATTACTACTGGGGCATCCTCTATCCCCACGGCTTCTGGGAAGAGGCGGGCTGGCTGGTCCAGTACCTGTTCCTCGACGGCAAGCTGCGCGGGCTGTTCGCGTTTTTGTTCGGTGCGGGCATGGCGATCTTCGTCGAGCGTGCGGCGGCGAAACGCGGCCTGGGCGGCGCGCTGCTGCTGCAGGGGCGGCGGCTGCTGTGGCTCGCGCTGTTCGGCGCGGCGCATTACTACCTGTTGTTCTTCGGCGATATCCTGCTCGATTACGCGATCGTGGGGCTGGTGGCGATGCTGTTCCTGCCGATGGGCACGCGCGCGCTGCTGTTCTTCGGCCTGTTCGCCAGCTTCTACCTGGCCATCATGTCCGCGCTCGCGCTGTTCCCGGCAGAGGAAATCGCCGCGCTGGAGGCTCCGGCCGACAGCGCCTTGCGCCAGGATTACCAGGCGCAGGTGGGCGCGCTGGCCGAACAAAGCCGCTCCAGCGACGCGGTGCGCGCCCACGGCAGCTTTGCCGATCTGGTCGCATGGCGGCACGAAACGCGCAGCGTATGGGACCGCATCGCCTTCATGCCCATCTCGGGGCCGGGGTACCTG
>JAPYSD010000590.1 GCA_029936705.1 Croceicoccus sp.
CAGCAGCTCAATCCGCTCAACCCCGCTGGACGGCACGTTGGCGAAGTCGAAGCCGCCGCCGGGCGCGGCGACATCGTTCACCTTCACCCCGTCGATCAGGACGAGCAACTGCTCCGAGGACGCACCGCGCACGCGCACGCCGGTGAACGATCCCGCCGGTCCGTTGCGGCTGATCGCGACACCCGGCAGGCGGCGCAGCACGCGCGAAAGGTCGGGGCCCTGGACGGCCTGGATCTCGGGCAGTTCGATGATCGACACCGCCTGCCCGGTATCATCGACCGAGACGTCGAGGCCGGTCGCGGTGACGGTGATCGCATCGCCCGCCTCCTGCGCGGCGGCGGGTGCGGCGAAGGCAAGGCCGGTGGTGGCAAGGGCAGTGGTGGCAAGACAGAAAAAAAGACGCATGTATCCTCCAGACAAGAACGAATGCCGTCCCTGTCGGAAGACGCAGACGCGCGCCTATCCGATGCCTTCGGTACACCCCGCCCGCTGGCTCGAACGACCGCTAGGGGCAGGTCTCCTGACTTCCGGATCGCCGTGTTTCGCCGGCCTTCCCGGCCCTTGCGGGGCCAGTGGCACGAATGGCGGACACTCACCGGTTACAGTTGCGGGGGCAGCGCCGGAATTGCCGGACCGCACGCATTTCACGCACGGCATGACGCACCGAACTTCCCTCTTAGGGCCCGCCGCGCAAAAAAGTGCCCGGCGCGCCAACCCATAACGATGGCGCGGCCTGTAGCCATCAGAACAACGGCTTGGCAAGCTGAAGTTGCGCGACGACATACGCGCAACGACAGTTTTGATATTGCGAACTGTTATCAAAGATAATCCCGAAGCCCTCTTTTTTGCCGGTTGCAATCACCTATCTCGGGGCCTACGGCACATGCCCGAAACAGCGCCCACCTTCGCAACACCAACGGGCGCACCCACGGGAAAGAAGAAGAGGAAGAGAGTCGATGGCACGCAAGAAGATCGCCCTCATCGGTTCGGGCATGATCGGCGGCACGCTCGCCCATCTGGCCGCGAAGAAGGAAATGGGCGACATCGTCCTGTTCGACATCGCCGAGGGCATGCCCCAGGGCAAGGCGCTGGACCTGTCGCAGTGCGGACCCATCGAAGGCTTTGACGCGAAGATCACCGGCACCAATGACTATGCCGACATCGCCGGCGCCGACGTCATCATCGTGACCGCTGGCGTTCCCCGCAAGCCGGGCATGAGCCGCGACGACCTCCTCGGCATCAACCTCAAGGTCATGAAGTCGGTGGGCGAAGGCATCAAGGCCAACGCACCGGACGCCTTCGTCATCTGCATCACCAACCCGCTCGACGCGATGGTGTGGGCGCTGCGCGAATTCTCGGGCCTGCCGCACAACAAGGTCGTCGGCATGGCGGGCGTGCTGGACTCGGCGCGCTTCGCGACCTTCCTGGCATGGGAATTCGGCGTGTCGGTCAAGGACGTGAACGCCTTCGTGCTGGGCGGTCATGGCGACACCATGGTGCCCGTGCTGTCCTATTCGACCATCAGCGGCATTCCCGTAGGCGACATGGCCAAGATCAAGGGCGTGGACGCGGGCCGTCTGGACGAAATCGTGCAGCGCACCCGTTCGGGCGGCGGCGAGATCGTCGGCCTGCTCAAGACCGGTTCGGCCTATTACGCCCCCGCCACCAGCGCGATCGCCATGGCCGAGGCCTATCTCGGCGACCAGAAGCGCATCCTGCCCTGCGCCGCGCATCTCAGCGGTGAGTACGGCGTTGACGGCCTCTACGTCGGCGTTCCCGCCGTGATCGGCGCCGACGGCATCGAGAAGGTGATCGAGATCGAGTTGAGCGACGAGGAGAAGAACAACCTCCAGGTCTCGGTCGACGCGGTCAAGGAACTGCTGGAAGCCTGCAAGGGCATCGACGGCGACCTCGCCTGACCCGAAGCGGGCCTTATTTTCATCCGGGCGGCACCGACCGCCCGCCCCTCCCCTGACAGGAGAGCGTTTAATGTCCATTCTCGTCGACAAGAATACCAAGGTCATCACCCAGGGCATGACCGGATCGACCGGCACGTTCCACACCGAACAGGCGCTGGCCTACGGCACGCAGATGGTCGCGGGCGTGACCCCCGGCAAGGGCGGCACCACGCATATCGGCCTGCCCAACTTCGACACGGTGGCCGAGGCGAAGGCCGCCACCGGTGCGACCGCCTCGTGCATCTA
>JAPYSD010000591.1 GCA_029936705.1 Croceicoccus sp.
GTCGCGCCGGGTGGCCAGCACGTCGAAGCTGGCCTCGGAATAGATCCGCTCCCCGCTCTCGTCACAAGTCGCGCGCAGGTTGGTGATGGTCGCGGCCACGTCCATCGACGCCAGCGTGGTATCGCCGGGCTGGCTGAAAGTGGTGATGTCGCCGGTATAGGCGGGGATGCCGACCGCCGGACACCGCGAACGCACGGCGGTGACGCCCACGCCTTCCTGGATCACCAGGTCGCCTTCGCCCGAACAGGCCGACAGCAGGGCCGCGCCTCCCAGCAGAAGCGCGTTACGAACGGCGGAGCGAAAATGGGAGTTCATCGGCGGCGAAACCTTCTGCCTAAAAATCGGGCCTGTATCCGGGCGGGCCGCATGGCGGGCCGCGTCGTTCGAAAATCCTGCCTGCCCTAGCCGCAGCCATGCCCAAGGGCAACGCCGGGTTGCAGATGGGCCGCGCGGCGGGTGGCAGCAGGACCGTGTGAAGGGCGCGACCTTTACCGCCGCTTTACGCCTGCCCCCTGCTGGCGCTAAAGGCATGGGCATGACCACCCCGCACATCGATACCGCGCCGGCACGGGCCGCGGACACCCGCCCTCCCCTGCTGGTCCTGCTGGCAGCGCCGCGCGGCTTCTGCGCGGGCGTCGACCGCGCGATCGAAATCGTGGAACGCAGCCTCGAGAAATATGGCGCACCCGTCTATGTCCGGCACGAAATCGTGCATAACCGCTATGTCGTCGACAGCCTGAAGGCCAAGGGCGCGATCTTCGTCGAGGAACTGGACGAGGTGCCCGACGGCGTGCCTGTGGTGTTTTCCGCGCATGGCGTGCCCAAATCGGTGCCCGCCCATGCGGAGGAGCGCGGGCTCGATTACCTCGACGCGACCTGCCCCTTGGTCAGCAAGGTGCACCGCCAGGCCGAACGCCAGGTCGAGGCCGGGCGCCACATCATCTTCATCGGCCACGCCGGCCATCCCGAGGTCATCGGCACGTTCGGCCAGGTGCCCCCGGGCGACATGACGCTGGTCGAGACCGAGAAAGACGTGGCGAAGCTGGAACTCCCGGCCGGGACCGAGCTTGCCTTCCTGACGCAGACGACACTGTCGGTCGACGACACCCATGCCATCATCGAGGCATTGCAGCAGCGCTTTCCCCAGATCGTCGGTCCCAAGGCCGAAGACATCTGCTATGCGACCTCGAACCGGCAGGCGGCGGTCAAGGTGCTGGCGCCCCAGGTCGACCTGGTGCTGGTGATCGGCGCGTCCAATTCCTCGAACTCGCTGCGGCTGGTCGAGGTGGCGGAGCGCATGGGCACGCATGCGCGCCTGATCCAGCGGGGCGATGACATTCAGCCCGAATGGCTGGAAGGCGTCGGCGCGATCGGCCTAACCGCGGGGGCCAGCGCGCCCGAGGTGCTGGTGCGCGAAGTGATCGACCGCCTCTCCCGCTTTCGCACGGTGGACGAGCAGGTCGTCACCACGACCGAGGAAAAGATGGTCTTCAAGCTGCCCCGCCAGCTGACCGACTGACGCTTCGTTCATGGCAGTCTATACGCGCATCAACAGCGAGGACATGGCCGCGCTGGTCGCCGAGTTCGGCGTGGGTGAGCTGGTGTCCGCCAAGGGCATCGCCGAGGGCGTGTCGAACAGCAACTGGCTGCTGGAAACCCGCGGAACGCCGGGTGCCGGGCGCTTCATCCTGACCGTCTATGAAGAGCGGACCGACACGCGCGACCTGCCGTTCTTCCTGAACCTGCTCGACCATCTGGCGGCGGCGGGCTGCCCCGTGCCGCGCACGATCCACGACCAGAACGGCGCGGCCTCGCGCAGCATCGCCACGCCGCAGGGCGACAAGATGCTGGCGCTGATCGAGTTCCTGCCCGGCGTCAGCGCCGACGATCCCACTCCCGCACAGGCGCACGCGGTCGGCGCGGCCTTGGCGCAGGTTCACCTGGCGGGACAGCGCTTCGGCGGCTTTCGCAAGGACGGCATGGGCCCCGACGCATGGCGCGGCTTCGTCCGCGACTGCGCGGGCCGGTGGGGAGAGATCGACCCGGCGCTGGATGCCGTCCCCGCGCTAGTGGACGAGGCGATCGCGAACTGGCCGGACGACCTGCCCGTATCCACCATCCATGCCGACCTGTTTCCCGACAACGTGCTGCTGGTCGGCGACGACGTGTCGGGGATGATCGACTTCTATTTCGCCTGCACCGG
>JAPYSD010000048.1 GCA_029936705.1 Croceicoccus sp.
CCCCTAGGCGGGCGGCAGGCCGGGATCGACGCCCGTCATCCGTTCGGACACGTCCCACAGGCGGCGCGCCAGTTCGGGATCGCGGGCCGCCTTGCTGCGATAGGCGGGGCCGGACGGGCCGCGCGCCTCGAACAATCCGCGCGATCCGACATATTCGCCGCCTTGCAGCGCCGGATCGCACGCGGCCTGCAGCGCGGGCCACGCGCCCTGCTCTGCCGTGTTGACCACCCAGCCCATCAGCGGGGTGAAGACGCGGCGCAGCGGGATGTGGCGCGTCAGCTCGCTCTGTGCAACGCCGGGATGGCAGGCGATCGCCTTGACCTTGCTTCCTCGCGCGCGCAGCCGCCGGTCCAGTTCCGCCGCGAACAGCAGGTTCGCCAGCTTCGACTGCTGATAGAACGGCATGCGGGCATAACCCTTCGACCCGTCGAGGTTGTCGAAGTCGATCCGCCCCTTCTTGTGCGCGATGCTGGCGGTCACCACCACCCGCGCCTCGCCGTGCTGGTCGGCGGTCTTTTCCAGCAGCGGCAGCACCAGCGCGGTCAGCGCAAAGGTGCCGAGGTGGTTGACCCCGAACTGCATCTCGAACCCGTCGGCGGTATAGGACAGCGGCGGGACCATCACCCCAGCATTATTGACCAGCGCGTCGATGCGCGGCTCGCTCCCCAGCAATTCGGCGGCCTTGCGGACCGACGCCAGATCCGCCTGGTCCAGCGGCAGGAACGCCAGCTCGGCCGACGGGTGGCCGCGCCGGATCCGCGCCATCGCGGCGCGGGCGCGCTCCTCGCTGCGGCAGGCCATCACGACGCGCGCGCCCTTGGCCGCCAGCGCTTCGGCGATCGCAAGGCCGATCCCGGCATTCGCGCCCGTCACGACAAAGCACTTGCCTGTCTGGTCGGTCAGCTCGGCGGCGGTGAAATCGGTCAAAGCATCATCTCCATCTGCGCGACGGGCGCAAAGCTGCGGCGATGCAGCGGCGTCGAGCCATGCCTGCGAAGCGCCTCGAGGTGTTCGGGCGTGCCATAGCCCGCGTTGCGGTCCCAGCCGTAATGCGGGTGCCGCGCCGCCGCCTCGCGCATCATGCGGTCGCGGTGTTCCTTGGCGATGATCGACGCGGCCGAGATGCACGGCTCCTTCGCGTCGCCCTTGACGATGGCGCGCGCGGGCCAGCGCCATTCGGGGCGGCGCCCGGCGGGCGTCAGGTTCCCATCGACCAGCACCTCCAGCGGGTCGCAGCCGATCTTGCGGCACACGTCCTCGACCGCCAGCGTCATCGCCAGCATGGTCGCGCCGAAGATGTTGAGCCGGTCGATCTCCTCGACCTCCACCACCCCCACGCCCCAGGCGCAGCGGCGCTTGATCGTGTCCTCCAGCGCGGCGCGTTTCTCGCGGCTCAATACCTTGGAATCGCCCAGCCCCGCAGGTCGCGGCTTGCACAGCAGCACCGCAGCGGCCACAACCGGGCCAGCCAGCGGTCCGCGGCCAGCCTCGTCCACGCCCACGATCACGGGCGGGGGCCCGACACGGGCCGCGGCCCGCAACACGAAGTTCGACGATCCATGGAGCTTACATCAGTGCGTCTTGCCAGCATCACCCTTGTTTCGCTTGCCTTCACCGCGGTTGCAAGCTGCCAACAGGCCGCGACCCCCACCGCCAGTGGACAGCCTGCGGATAATGCCGCCAATGTCGGTTTCGCGCGTGAGGACATGGGCACGTTCGACGAACCGTGGGCGATGGCGTTCGAACCCGGCACCGGCACGCTGTTCGTCACCGAAAAGGCCGGCACGCTGAAATTCCGCAAGGCCGACGGCACGGTCGGCACCGTCGGCAACGTGCCCAAGGTCGACTATGGCGGCCAGGGCGGCCTGGGCGACATCGTCTTCGCGCCCGATTACGCCAGCAGCCACGCGGTCTATCTCAGCTTCGTAGAGGCGGGGCCCGGCGACACGCGCGGCGCGGCGGTCACCCGCGCGACGCTGCAATGCGACCAGGCCGACGCCTGCACGCTGCGCGACCCGCGCGTGATCTGGCGGCAGGATCCCAAGGTCACGGGCCGCGGCCATTTCTCGCACCGCATCGCCTTTTCGCCCGACGGCGACTTCCTCTACATCGCCTCGGGCGAGCGGCAGAAGATGGAGCCTGCACAGGACCTGTCGAACAATCTCGGCACCATCGTGCGCCTGCTGCCCGACGGCAGCCCCGCGCCGGGCAATCCCTTTGCGGGCGATGCGAACGCCAGTGACGAGATCTGGTCCTATGGCCACCGCAACATCCTGGGCCTTGCCTTCGATCCGCGCGGGCAGCTGTGGGACCTGGAACACGGCCCGCAGGGCGGTGACGAGCTGAATCTGGTCCAGCGCGGCGCGAATTATGGCTGGCCGAACGTGTCGAACGGCATCCATTACGACGGCAAGCCGATCCCCGACCATGCGCCGGGCGATTCCTATGCCGCGCCGGTCGAATGGTGGGACCCGGTGATCGGACCGGGCGGCATGATCTTCTATTCGGGCGCGCTGTTCCCCGCGTGGCAGAACAATGCGCTGATCGCCGGGCTGGTCAGCCAGGGGCTGGTGCTGGTGAAGATGGACGGCAGGAACGCGACCGAGACCGCGCGCTACGATTTCGGCGAACGCCTGCGCGCCGTGGCCGAAGCCCCCGACGGATCGGTCTGGGTGGCCGAGGACGGCGAAGGCGCCACGATCTGGCGGCTTACCCCCGGCAGCTGATATCCGCATCCGGCGATGCGGCCTGCTATTGGGCGGCAAAGCAAAATTGGCATCGACAGCGCCGCGCGGGGTTCCTATTCGCGCGGCGCTTTCGTTTGCCCCGCGATCCATTTGCCCCCCGAACCACTTTCCAGAGTCTGCCCGCCCATGCCCACCATCATCCCGCTCGATCAGGTCGAACCCGCCATGGTCGAGGAACTGCTCGACCGCGCGTTCGGACCGGATCGCCATGGCCGCACCGCCTATAGCGTGCGCGAGGGGACCGAGGCTTTGGGCGGCCTGTCCTTTGCCGCGCTGGATGACGATGAATGGCTGGCGGGATCGATCCAGTGCTGGCCCGTCGCGCTGACCGATCCCGAAGGGCGGCCGCACCCGATGATCATGGTCGGCCCGGTCGCGGTCGTCCCCGAACTGCAGAACGAAGGCTATGGCAAGGCGCTGATGCTGGCCGCCATCGCGGCGCTGCAGGCGGGCGGCGCGGTGCCGCTGCCGCAAGTGCTGATCGGCGATGCGGACTATTACGGCCGCTTCTTCGGCTTCGTGGCAGAGCCGACGCAGGGCTGGACGCTGCCCGGCCCCTATGACCCCGCGCGGCTGCTCGTGCGGGCCGAAAACCTGTCCGTATTGCCCCGGCTTGGCGCGCTGGGGCCTTGGCGCGGCTGACCCGATCTGGCATCGCCTGAAGCCGCGATGCCTTACGAGATTCCCCCCGACCTCGCCGGCCTAAGCCTGGCACAGATCGCCGAAGCGGTCGCCGCGCGCCGCCTGCCCCCCGTGGACGAGTGGCAGCCTGAGGCTACCGCCGACAGCGGCATGGAGATTCGCGCCGACGGCCGCTGGTTCCACGACGGCAGCGAGGTCCGCCGTGCGGGCATGGTGCGCGCGTTCTCCTCGCTGCTGCGCCGGGACGCGGACGGCTACTGGCTGGTCCTGCCCTATCAGAAGCAGAGCATCGCGGTGGAGGACGCGCCCTTCGTCGCGGTCGACGTCAAGCAGGATGGGGAAGACGGCGGGCCCGTGCTGACCTTCCGCCTCAACACCGACGAATTCGTGACCGCCGATGCGGACCACCCGGTCATCGCGCGCGGCGATGCCGATACGCCCGCGCTCTATGTCCGCGTGCGCGGCGGGCTGGAGGCGCGGCTCGACCGTTCGACCTATGCGCAGCTGGCCGAGATCGCGATCGCCCGCGATGCCGACGCGCTGGCGGTAGAGAGCCGGGGCGCGATCTTCCCGCTGGTGCCGCGTTGAGCGAACTGCACGAACGCCTGTCCTCGCTCTACCGCGCGGGGCATCGCCGCACGGTCACGGGCCTGCGCGACGATGCCGACTGGCTGCCGGAGGGTGAGCGCCCGCGCCGCGCCGCCGTGCTGGTCGCGATCACCGACCGCCCGATGCCCGCCGACGATCCCGCCAGCCCCGGCCCCGGCATCCTGTTCATCCAGCGCCCCACCCGCATGCGCCGCCACCCCGGCCAGGTCGCCTTTCCCGGCGGCGGCATCGATCCCGGCGAAACCCCGATCCAGGCCGCCCTGCGAGAAGCGGAGGAGGAGATCGCCCTGCCGCCTGCCCGCGTGAAGGTGATCGGGGAGAGCGACCGCTATCGCACCGGCAGCGGCTTCGACATCTCGCCCGTGCTGGCGACCGTCCCGCCCGACCTGCCGCTGAACGCCGACCCGGCCGAGGTCGACAGCTGGTTCGAGGCACCGCTCTCGTTCCTGCTCGACACCGCCAACGTGCGCCACGGCACGGGCGAGCTTAACGGCATCCGCCGCCGCTATATCGAGATGCAGTACCGGGACTATCGCATCTGGGGCGTCACTGCCGCGATCCTCGACAATCTGCGCCGCCGCCTGCTGCGGGGACCGAAATTATGAGCGAGCGCATCATGCCCCCCGCCGAATGGGCCGAACGCGACGATCTGCCCGCGCTGGTCGCGGCGCTGGGGGCGGACGATTGCCGCTATGTCGGCGGCTGCGTGCGCGATGCGCTGCTGGGCGTGCCCGCCAGCGACGTCGACATCGCCACCCGCCACCGGCCCGAGGTGACGCAGGACCTGCTGCAAAAGGCCGGCATCCGCAGCGTTCCCACCGGGATCGAGCACGGCACCATCACCGCGATCCTGCCGCACGGCCCGGTCGAGATCACGACGCTGCGCAAGGATGTCGACACCGATGGCCGCCGCGCCACCGTGGCCTTCGCCAGCGAATGGTTCGACGATGCCGCGCGCCGCGACTTCACGATCAACGCGCTCTACGCCCATCCCGCGACGCTTGAAATCTCCGACTATTTCGGCGGGCTAAAGGATCTGGAGGCGCGCGTGGTCCGCTTCATCGGCGATGCCGAAACCCGCATCCGCGAGGACCATCTGCGGATCCTGCGCTACTTCCGCTTCCAGGCCCGCTTCGGGGCCAAGGTCGATGAAAAGGCCGAGGCCGCCTGCCGCGACCTCGCCTCCACGCTAAAAGGACTATCGCGCGAGCGCGTCGCGGGCGAACTGCTGGCGATCCTCGCCCTGCCCGATCCCGCCGCCAGCTTCGAACGCATGGCGCAGCTGGGCGTGCTGCCCGTGATCCTGCCCGAGGTGGACGACGAGGGCATCGCCGCCCTCGCCGCGCTGCAACAGGCCGAAGCCCGCGAGCAGGTCCCCGCCGATCCCGTCCGCCGCCTCGCCGCGCTGCTGCCCCCCGATGCCGAGCAGGCAAAGCAGGTCGCCTCGCGTCTCCGCCTCTCGAACGCACAGCGCAAACGCATCGGCCTTGCCGCCGACCGGCAGGCGCATGACGCGGAAAACCCCCGCTCGCTCGCCTATCGCCTCGGCATGGAGGCCGCGCAGGACCGGCTGCTGCTGCTGGGCGAAAGCACCGCGCCCATCGCGGGCTGGACCGTGCCGCGCATGCCGGTATCGGGGGGCGACATCGTCAAGGCGGGCATCGGCGCGGGCCCGCTGATCGCCCGCACCCTCCACGCCATCGAAGGCCGCTGGATCGCCGAGGGTTTTCCCGGCGAGGAACGCACCCGCGCCATACTCGTAGAGGAAGTGGGCAAGGCGCGCATGTAGGCGTGCTCGCGACACGCTACCGGTCATGCCCCCGCAAGCTTGGCCGTGCTAATGGGACGATCCATGAATTTCGAACGCCTGTCCCAGCTTCCCTATGGAGAGCTCTTTGCCAACAACCCGCTGCTGATGGCGGCGGTCGTGGCGCTGGGCATCTCGATCGTGGGCGGCGCGATCATCCGCACCATGCCGCGCATCGGGTCGCTGATGCGCGGACTGGGCAGCTTCGGGCTGGCGGTCGTGCTGGTCCTCACCATCATCGACGTCGCGCGCCTGTCGGGCGGCAGCGATTTCGCGCGCAGCCTGTCGGTCGCCGAACTCGGCATGCCCGAACAGGTGGTCGAAGGGGGCGAGACGCAGATCCCCCTGTCCCGCGACGGGCACTACTGGCTGGAAGGGACGGTCAACGGCCATCCCGAACGCTTCCTGATCGACACCGGCGCCTCGCTGACCGCGATTTCGCCCGACACGGCCGAGCGCGGCCGGGTGGAGGCGAACCCGATGCGCGGCACCATCGCGCTGCAGACCGCGAACGGCGCATCGCCGGGCCGCGTCGCCACCATGCAGGAACTGCGAGCGGGCAATATCCTCGCCCGCGACCTCGACGTGGTGATCGCGCCGGGGCTGAACGGCATCAACGTGCTGGGGATGAATTTCCTGTCGCGGCTGGAAGGCTGGCGCGTGGAAAACGGCACGCTGATTCTGGTGCCGCACAACCCCCAGCCGATCTGATCCCGCGCCGGTTCGGCTCTTGAGAATTGCTGCGACCGCGAATTTAGTTGCGCGTTATGCAAATCATCCCTATCTAGCCGCCTGTGACAGTGCCGGGTGACCCGGCGCCTTCATATGCCCGCGTGAGCCGCGCCGTCCGAAATGGCGATATCTGGCCCCGCATATGAACCGCGGATCAAACCGCGGGTGCACACCGCAGCTTCCCGATCACGCTAAGGGTCGCCGTAAGGCCCCGCACGTCCGCTTCCCATGCGGACCCGTGCACCATGTGAGTATTTATATTTGTCCTATTTCTCGGATCTCGGCCTCGCCGAGCCCATTACCCGCGCTCTCACCTCCAAGGGTTATGACGAGCCGACGCCGATTCAGCGCCAGGCGATCCCCGCCCTGATGGAAGGGCGCGACCTCCTGGGCATCGCCCAGACGGGCACCGGCAAGACCGCCGCCTTCGCGCTCCCCTCGATCCACCGGCTGGTAGAGGCGGACAAGCGCCCGCAGCCCGCCTCGTGCCGGATGCTGGTGCTGTCGCCGACGCGCGAACTGGCGGCGCAGATCGCCGACAACATGCGTTTTTACGCCAAGAACACGCGGCTGCAGGTGCAGTGCATCTTCGGCGGCGTCCCCGCCGGCAAGCAGGCGAAGAAGCTGGTCGCGGGCACCGACGTCCTGGTCGCCACGCCGGGCCGCCTGCTCGACCTGATCGACCAGCGCGCGCTGACCCTGCGCGACGTCGAGATTTTCGTGCTGGACGAGGCGGACCAGATGATGGACCTCGGCTTCATCAAGCCGCTGACCCGCGTCGCCGCCCTGCTGCCGCAGGACCGGCAGAGCCTGTTCTTCTCGGCCACCATGCCCGACGCGATCGCCAGCCTGGGCAAGCGCTTCATCAAGAACCCGGTCAAGGTAGAGGTTGCCCCGCAGTCGACCACCGCCGAGCGGGTCGAGCAATACGCGATCCACATCGACCAGAGCGAGAAGCAGGCGCTGCTCACCCTGTCGCTGATGAAGGGGATCGAAAGCGGCGAGATCGACCGCACCCTGGTCTTCACGCGCACCAAGCACGGCGCGGACCGCGTCGTGCGCCATCTGGTCGCAGCGGGCATCAACGCCGCCGCGATCCACGGCAACAAGACGCAGGCCCAGCGTATCCGCGCATTGGACGGCTTCCGCGACGGCAAGGTGCCGGTGCTGGTCGCCACCGACATCGCGGCGCGCGGCATCGACGTTTCGGGCGTCAGCCACGTGTTCAACTTCGAAATTCCGAACGTGCCCGAACAATATGTCCACCGCATCGGCCGCACCGCGCGCGCGGGCGCGGACGGCGTGGCGATCAGCTTCGTCGCACCCGATGAAAAGCCCTACATGCGCGACATCGAGCGGCTGACGAAGAACAAGCCCGCGGTCCTGCCGATCCCGGAGAACTTCGTCGCCAACGCGGCCAAGCTGCCCAAGCCCAGCCGCGCACCCGCCGGTGCCGAACGCAACCCCGACGCACGCGGCGGACGCGGGCGCGGCGGCGGCGGTCGTGGCCGCAGCGGCGGCGGATCGAAGCAGTTCGAGGACCGCCAGCAGCGCAAGTCGGCGGAAAACCGCGGCGACGGCCTGCCGCGCGACGACATGGGGCGCAAGCGCCGCTTCCGCCCCAAGGGCGCGAACGGTGTGGGCGCGCACAAGGGCGCGGTAAAAGCCCGCTGAACGCGGATCGCATCCATGCAGAAAGGGGCGGGAAGGCACATGCTTTCCCGCCCCCTTTTTCATGTTCGCTGTCGGTTAAGGCCGCTTCACTTGGGCCGGTGCAGCTTGCGGAACAATGCGGCGCGCTTGCTCTTGGCGCCGACGATCGGCTCGAAGAAGCTGTCCGGATCCTCGGGGTCCAGCCATTCCTCGTCCGCCATCCGCTTTTCCAGGTCGTTCATCTCGCGCTCGGGCAGCACCTGCAGCCTGCGGCGCGGCTGCGGATGCTGCGCGATCATCTCGTGCATCGACCCGTAACGCTGGATCAGCCCCTCGATCTCGTCAGGCTCCACGCCGATATGCTCGGCCAGCAGCGAGTGGCGGATGCTGCGGATCTGCTTGTCGCAGCCGGCATTGGCCGGGCGGTTCGCATCGATGAACAGGTCGCATTCGCTGTCCAGCCCCAGCGAGCGATTGTTCATGTTCGCCGACCCGATCTTCAGCATCATGTCGTCGACGATCGTCAGCTTGGCATGGACATAAATCGGATTGCCGCCCTCGGTCAGCGGGTTGTAGATGCGGAACCGCTTCTTGTGGTCGACCTTGCCGATCACCTCGACCAGCCGGGCGCGCGCGGTGTCCATCGCTTCCTGTTCCAGCCAGCCGTCGGCGAACAGCGGGTTCAGCAGCACGATCTCGGGCGGGTCGGGTTCGCTCATCCGCTCGGCAATGACCTCGGCGATCTTGCGCGAGGCGAAATACTGGTTCTCCGCATAGATGAAATGCTTCGCCTTGCGGATCATGTCGAGGAACAGCGTTTCGATCTCGGAAATCGGCGCGTTGTCCTTCCACTCCGCGCGGGTGCGGGCGATGCCGATCTCGATGTCGGTGAACTGCGGCTCCAGCCCGTCGGGCCAGGCGCTTTCGGGCTGATGGGGCAGCGCGCCGATATCCTCGCCGCCCGCGATCTGCCAGCGGCTGCGGCCCAGCTCGTCCAGCGCGCCCGCGACCTCGCCCTCGACCAGCATGGTCAGGTCGTGCCACGGCATATAGCGCCGCCCGCCCGGCGCGCGGCGCAGGCGCTGGATCTCGCTATGGTCGCGCGTGTCCCAGCGGTCGGCGGTCATGTCGATCCCGCCGCACACGGCGAAACGGTCGTCGATCACCACGATCTTCTGGTGATGGCTGCAGCCCATGGGATGCGCGGAATCGAACTTGAAGGTGATCCGCTTGTTCTTGAACCAGCGCCACATGTCGACGATCATCGACCCGCGGAAGAACATCTTGAACGCCGCGAAATTCCACTTGAGCACGCGGATCTTCAGATCGGGGTTCCGCTTCGTCAGCCAGACGATGAACGCGCCCAGCCGCCGGGGCGGGCGGTCCCGCTTGAAGATGTTCAGCCAGCCCCGCCCGCGCCCCAGCGCGATGCGCGTGTCGAAATCCCACCCGATCAGCATGATCCGGCGGCGCGCCTTCATCATCGCTTCCTGGATCAGCAGGAAATAATCGGCCGCGTCGATGACCAGCCGGGCGCGGGTGCAATGCTCGTACCGCCAGATGCCGCGATCCTCGCCCTCGGTATCGGCGGGGCCGGGTTCGTCCTCGGGCGGCCACAACGATCCGGGCTCCGCCTCGCCGACATGCGAGGGGAGTTTTCCGGGTCGTTCTTCGTCAGTGCTCGTCAATCCCATCTCCGGCGGTCGTGCGGGTGTCGAGCGGCCTACTCCTTCGCGTCTTCCATGGCGACAGGCGTCACCTCGGCTTCCTCGCATTCCTCGGCCTTGCGCTCGTCGAACACCTTGCGCATGTGATCCTTGTCCGCATCGGTAAGATACTTCTCGTAGTCGGGGAAGTTTTCTTCCTCTTCCTCGTCGATGTGGTGGGTATAACGGTGTTCCAGCTTGTCGAACTTGGTCTTCCACGCGCTGCTCGACATGTCGGTCGCGGCCAGGTCGTTGAGCATTTCCTCGATCTCGTGATGCTCCGCGACCGAGTGACGCGTCTCGTCATTGGTCGGCGGCTTGCGCAGCATGGTCGAATACAGCGCCATTTCCTCGGCGGCGGCGTGGCTCTTCACTTCCTTGGTGAAACGCTCCAGCAGGTCGCGGCGCTCGGCGCTGTCGCCCTCGGTCTGCGACATCTGCTTCAACAGCTCGCGGTGCTTGTCGTGGTCTTCGATCAACCGGTCGAAAATCTTGTGTGCCATGGTCGGCTCCTGTTTGAAGGGTGTTTCACCGATTAACAGGCGAAGGCATGCCGGGGTTCCACGGGCCGCACTTTCGGGCAAGGGCGGCGGCCCATGCCGCGGGGTGCTACAGGTCAGATGCCCGCATACCATTCATAGGCGCCGCGATCCTCCCAGTATCCGCCCTGCCCGCCATTGATGGGCGCCAGCGAATCGACGATCTCGATCCCCTCGACATATTTGGCATGCTTGTAGCCCAGCTGCCGCTCCACCCTCAGCCGCAGCGGCGCGCCATGCGGGATCGGCAGCAGGCCGTCGTTCATCGCCCACGCCAGGATCGTCTGCGGATGCAGCGCGTCGATCAGGTCGATCGATTCGTAATAGGGCGTCCCGTTGTAAAGGTCGGCGCAGCGGAAAACGGCATAGCGCGCATTGGTCTTCAGCCCCGCTGCCTGCAGCAGCAGCGACAATTGCGGCCCGTGCCACTTGCCGATCGCGCTCCACCCCTCGACGCAGTCGTGCCGCGTGATCTGCGTGCGCGCGGGCATGTTGCGGATCTCGGCCAGCGACAGCACCATCGGCCGGTCCACCAGCCCGGTAATGGGCAGCGTCCAGTCGGCAAAACCGTTCGCCGCCAACGCGTTATAGCCGGCCGTGTCGGGGTTGCGCGTCCCGTTGGAGCGGAACACGGGCGACATCTCGCTCTCGGCGAATTCGCGGGCGAGCGCGTTACGATCCATGATCGTGCGCTGCAGGGCCTTGTTGGCCTTCTCGCCGCTGAACAGGATCGCGCGGCCCGTCTCGCTTTCCTGGAACGCGTCGCAGCCCGTCAGCGCGGCCCCGGCCAGCCCGCCGATGATCGCGCGGCGGGTCAGGCGAATGGTCTTGGGATCAATGCTCATGGGGAACCCTCCACCGGCCGGTGATCATCGACCGCATCTCGTTCACCGGTCCCGCCAGCAGCACCAGCAGGACATGGACGACGATGAACGCCATCACCGCCCAGCAGGTGATGAAATGGATCGAGCGCGCCGATTGCCGCCCGCCGAACAGGTCCAGCAGCCACGGCCACGCCGCATCCATCGCGGGCGAGAGCGTCAGCCCGGTCAGGATCAGCAGCGGCAGGGCCACGAAGATCACCCCGACATAGGACAGCTTCTGCAGGATATTGTACGCCGCGGGCCGATCGGGATCGTGGAACCGCAGTCGCAGGTGCGCCTTGATGTCGGACCACAGATGCGACGGCGCGACTTCGCGCAGGCGGATGCGCAGGTCGCGCACGACATGACCGTTCAGCAGGCTCCAGATCATGAACACCAGCAGTTTGAACGCGAACAGCAGCGCAAAGGTCAGGTGCCAGCGCCGCGCCATCGCCAGGTTGTAATCGCTGGGAATGGTGATCCATCCCGGAAAGCGCGGCCGATCAAGCCACGCGGGGTCGAAATTCGCGCCATACTGCCCCCAGTAGAGATGCGTATGCGCGTTCGAGATCATCAGCCCGCTGCCGATCATAACGAACACCGCCAGCACGTTGATCCAGTGCCACAGCCGCGTCGGCACGCGGTGGCGATACACCGCGCGCGTCGATTCGGTGGGCACGCTGTTATCGGCCAAACGCCTTCTCCCATCCCTGGTCATAGCTGTCTGCCGCCAGCCTAGCCGGACCGCCCGGCCGCGTCACCGGTCGGCGCGCAAGGTTTTTTCGCTGCAATGACAAATTCGCCCACGCAAGGGGTTGCCAAGGTCCGGGCCCCGCCGTATTGGCCCCCTCCAGAGCGCGCCCGTAGCTCAGCTGGATAGAGTACCTGACTACGAATCAGGTGGTCGGAGGTTCGAATCCT
>JAPYSD010000049.1 GCA_029936705.1 Croceicoccus sp.
GCAGTCGCCGAAGCGCTGGCCGACAGCGAGAGCGCGATCAACCGCTTCCTTGAAGCCCGCCGGCGCGAAACCGCCGCCACGCAGGCCGCCGACGCGCAGGCACGCGCCTTCGCCCTTGCCGAACAGCGCTTCCAGCGGGGCGAGGACAATCGGCTGACACTCGACCGCGCGCGGCTGGACCTGCTGGCCCGGCAACAGGCGCTGTCCTCCGCCCGGGTGGAGGCCGCCAATGCGGCGGTCGCGGTGTACAAGGCGCTGGGCGGGGCGTGGCAGGCGGAAACGCCGCCCGAACCCGCCGATCCCTGACGCCGGGAACCCGACCGCCATCGACACGCTTGATCTGGTGCGGGCCGTCTATATCTAGGCGGCCTTGCGACATGCGGGCCGCGCTGCCCGGATGATGGTCCCATTCCTCCACCCGCGCGGAGCCTTCCTTGCTCAGACATTTCACCGGTTCGATAATCTTCACCATCGTGGCGCTCGCGCTGGGGGCTTTCGTCGGCTGGGAATATACCGGCACGTTCGACGGCATGCTGGGCACGCTGTGGATCTGCGCGGTGCTGGCGGTGCTGGAAACGTCGCTGTCGTTCGACAACGCGGCGGTGAACGCCACCGTGCTCAAGGACATGGACCCGAAATGGCAGCACCGCTTCCTGACATGGGGCATCGCGATCGCCGTGTTCGGCATGCGCATCGTGTTTCCCATCGTGATCGTCGCCATCGCGGCGTCGCTGGGACCGTGGGGCGCGCTGATGCTGGCGATCAACGAACCCGATACCTACGCGCGGATCATGGGCGATGCGCACACGGGCCTGATGGGTTTCGGCGGCGCGTTCCTCGGGATGGTCGGCCTCAAGTACTTTTTCGATGCAGACAAGGAAATCCACTGGATCCGCCTGATCGAGCGGCCTCTGTCGAAGTTCGGGCGGCTGCAGGCGTTCGAGATCGGGGTGATGATCCTGGCGATCTGGGGCACGTCCACCCTGCTGGAAGGCGCGGAGCGGCTAACCTTCCTGAGCGCGGGTCTGTTCGGCCTGCTGACCTTCATCGCGGTGGAGATGATCGGCGACATCCTGGGCGCGCCCGAGGAAACGACCGGCGCCGCCGCACGCTCGGGCCTTGCCTCGTTCCTCTATCTCGAGGTGCTGGACGCCAGCTTTTCCTTCGACGGGGTGATCGGCGCGTTCGCGCTGTCGACCAACCTGTTCGTCATCGCCATCGGGCTTGGCATCGGCGCGATGTTCGTGCGCTCGATGACGATCTATCTCGTCCACCAGGGCGCGATGAGCCAGTACCGCTTCCTCGAGCACGGGGCGTTCTACGCGATCCTGGCGCTGGCCGCGATCATGTTCCTGAACGTCGAATATCACATCCCCGAGGTCGTGACCGGGCTGATCGGCGCGGTGCTGATCGGGCTGGCGTTCTTCAGCTCGCTGCGCTGGAACCGGGCGCAGCTGGCCCGGGACGAGGCGGGGGTGCAGGCGTAAGCTCCGCTGCTTCTCCCTGCCCCGCTTCCACGGGCACGCGCAGCAAGCGCGAATAGAACCAGCCGATCGCGATCAGGCTGAAGCCCAGCGCCAGGAAGCTGGCGATGCGGACCAGCCCTTCCAGCCCGGCGGTGTCGTAGATGAACACCTTGCACACCGCGGCCAGCATCAGCACCAGCGACCCGATGCGCCAGCTGCGCGTGCCCGTCCGCGCGCCCCACAGCAGGAACCCGCCCGCCAGCAAGATGCCCAGCAGCGACCGCAGCAGATCCTCTGCCTGGCCCACCGGGGGGCTGGTCAGGGTCGTGCCCGCGAACGCCTGCCGCAATTCGGACAGGGCGAACAGGCTGATGATCAGCATCAGCGCGGCATCGCTCGCCACGCGGAAGGGGCGCTGCATCGGTGCAGGCAGGACGAGCGCATGGCGCAGCAGCAGGACCGCGCCCGCCGCGATGGCAAAGGCGACGATCAGCAGGTTCGCCACCGGGGTCTCGCCGACGGCCTGGACGGTCCACAGCGGGTCGTGGATCAGGCCGGTGTAGATGGTGAAATGCGCCAGCGCAGCCGCCGCCAGCGCAGCCGCGACCGGGCGCGGCGACCAGCGCGCGGGCAGTCGCAGCGCGGCAAATCCGGCGATCAGCAGCAGCGCTTCCCATGCCGAACGCTCGGCAAGACCAAGCGCGAGGAACTGCGCCAGGTCGCGGATTGCGAAGAGCTGCTTGAACAGGATATGCGCTGCCGCGATGGCGGGCAGCGCGGCGAACGCACGGGCGGCCAGCGCCAGCCTGCCATGCTCGCGGAAAGCCACGACCAGCGCCGCCAGCGCGGCGGGCAGCAGGTAGAGCGCGGCATCGCGCGCAGTGGGGAGTTCGCCCACCAGCAGCGGCGATCCCGACAGCGATTCGGCTGGCGCCCCCAGCCACCAGCCCAGCGGCCAAAGCGCCCAGACCATCGCCACTGCCAGCGCCGCACGCGCCGCCCAGCGTCGTTCGGCCATGGCCAAGGCGAGCGCCACGGCAGCCGCGCCCGCGATCCAGGCGCAATAATCGGAGGGTACGAATTGCGTCACGGCGGCATAGGCGGTCCAGACGGCAGACGCCTCCAGAACGGCGCTTCGCCAGCCTTCATGCGCGCCGGTTTTCCACGCGCCCACCGATGGCAGCACGACGAGCAGCAGCCCGGCCAGCCCGAGCATCCACACGCCGTCAGCCCGATCGAAATGCCACGACGCGGCCAGCATGATCGCCAGCGGCATCACCGCCAGCGCCGCGACATCGGCGCCCTTGGCCCGGGCGCGCCACAGGTGCACCAGCGGCACGGCGGCGAAGACCAGCGCCATGGCCGCCGCGACGCCCGCGAACAGGGCGGGGTCCGGATCGTACCAGAATCCCAGCATCCACGCGCCGACGCCGCCCGCGATGGCCGACGCATCGCGCAGCCCGGGATTGCGCCAGCCCAGCGCGGCAAAGGCCGCGCCCAGCAGCAGGTAGAGGCCCCATGACAGCGGCTCGTACCCGCTGCTTTCCAGCAGGACGGCCATCTGCAGCGCCGCGAATCCGCCCGCGGCCAGCCGCAGCCAGCGGCTTTCGCGCAGGTCGGGCAGCACCAGCGCGGGCAGCACCGCGCCCAGCAGGACGAGGAAGAAGCCGGTCGCTACCACGTCGCCCGGCCCGCTGGGCTGCGCGAGCAGCATGACGAGGCCCCATCCAAGCCCGCCGACGATGCCCGCAAGACCCAGCCAGCCACCACGCGACCAGCCGCCCCCTTGCGAAAATCCGGCCTGCCGCCGCGCCGCGTGGCCCAAGCCGCCCGCGACCAGCGCGAGATAGAAGGCAAGCAGCGGCAGGTTCGATTCCTCGGAACTCACCAGCGCGGGCGCGGTGAAACCGCCGACCAGGCCCAGCACCGCGCTGGGCAGGCCGAAGCGGAAGGACAATCCGATGGCCGCCGCCGTCACCAGCGCCAGCCCGACGAAAGCGGTGCCCGTGCCGACCAGCCCATAGAACGTGCCCGCCAGGAACACGCTGGCATACAGCACCGCGAGGCCCGCCCCCGACAGCGCTTGCGGCACGCGCGGGTCGGCGACGCGGTCGCGGAAGCGATGCGCGACTTCCGCGCCGGCGATCAGGCCCAGCCCGAACAGCAGCCCCAGCACGACGCGCACCGCCGGGCTGAGCAATCCGACATCGATGGCATAGCGCACGAGGAAGAAACCCGCGACGGCCAGCGTGATGCCGCCCGCCCAGATGGGCAGCTGGCGGCCGAACAGTTCCTCGAAATCGAAGGCGAAGCGGCTGCGGGTCGGGGCGGCGGGTTCCTCGATTTGCGGAGCGGCTGGCAGCGGCGGCGTTTCGCGGGTCGTCGGCGTGCTGCGCGCAACCTTGGGAATGATTGTCGCGGTTGCCCTTTGCGTGGGAGTGGGGGCGGGCACTGGCTCCGGAGCCTCCCGGGTCATTGCCCGCGAAAACGCCGCTCCGCGCAGTTCCTGCAGCTCGGCTTCAAGCCGCTCGACCCGCTTCCACAGCAGAACCAGCGCGACCGCACCGGCGACGAGAAGCATGAATTCCATGGCCCGTGATCCCCCTGCGCCGGTGCACCGACCGGCTGGCCCGCGCCGCCCCCGCGCTTGCCGGATGCAAGCATGGGGCGACTGCGTGGCCATGCGCAATAGCGGTTAAATAAACAGCGTTCAATAAATAAATTGGACAGTGTTCATTTGACAATGTACCGATCCCCCAATGGGACGCCGATCGGATCACACGCGCGAGGAATTGCAGGAGCTGCTGGTGTCGCAGGGCCACGCGCTGCTGGCGCAGACCGGCCTTACCCGCCTGTCGGGGCGAGAGATCGCGAAGCAGGCGGGTTATTCGGTGGGCACGATCTACAATGTGTTCGGATCGCTCGACCACCTGATCGTCGCGATCAATTCGCGCAGCTTCGAAATATGGGCGAACGACCTGCGGCGCACGCTGGACGCGGGCGGAGACGACCGGATCGGCACGCTGGTCGCCGCCTATTTCGCTTTTGCGCAGCAGAACCCGCATCTCTGGTCCGCGATCTACGAGCATCACCTGCCCGCCGATTTCGCGCTCCCCGACGAAGACGCCGCCCGGCGCGCGGCGCTGACCGCCATCGTCGAAAATGAAATCGACGCCGCCCTGCCCGCGGACAGCCGTGCCGACATTGCGCTCCTCACCCGCTCGCTGATCGCAGTGGTGCACGGGCATTGCAGCCTGGCGGTCACCGGCAGTTTCGCGCTGATGGGCGGGGACGATCCGCTGGAATGCGCCCTCGCCCGCGTGCGCGAGATACTGGCCGCGCACGGTTACCGGGCGGATCAGTAACCCATCAGCGAGAGCACTTCCTTGCGGCTGCGATCATCCTCGCGGAAGGTGCCCATCATGCGGCTGGTCACCATGCCGACGCCGGGCGTACGTACGCCGCGCGCGGTCATGCAGGCGTGGCTTGCCTCGATCACCACGGCGACGCCATGGGGCTTGAGGTGGTTCCAGATGCACTCGGCCACTTCCGCAGTCAGCCGTTCCTGAATCTGCAGCCGGCGCGCGAAACCGTGCAGCACGCGCGCCAGTTTCGAGATGCCGACGACATGGTCGCGCGGCAGATAGGCGATGGCCGCCTTGCCGATGATCGGCGCCATGTGATGCTCGCAATGCGACTGGAACGGGATGTCCTTCAGCAGCACCACCTCGTCATAGCCGCCCACTTCCTCGAAGATGCGCGACAAATGGATCGCCGGATCCTCGCCATAGCCCTGGCAATATTCCTTCCATGCGCGGGCGACGCGCTTGGGCGTGTCGAGCAGGCCTTCGCGGCTGGGGTCGTCGCCGGTCCAGCGGATCAGCGTGCGGATCGCGTCCTGCACGACTTCGGGTACCGGCGGTTTGCCGAGGGGGTTGTCTTCGTCGGGGCCGACAAGGCTGCTCATGCGGTTCTCTTTCCTGAATGCTTGGCGCACAGATAGGCATGTCGCCGCCCGTCCGTCACCCCCTGCGGACGCTTAACCGCCCGGATGATAGAAATCATAGATCTGCCGCGCGACATTTTCCGAAACTCCGGGCACGCGCAACAGGTCCTTGAGGGCAGCGGCGCGAACCTTGCCCGCGGTGCCGAAATGCAGCAGCAGGGCGCGTTTGCGCGCGGGGCCGATACCGGGGATCTCGTCAAGCGGGCTGGCCTGGATCGAACGGCTGCGCTTGGCGCGATGCGCGCCGATGGCGAAACGGTGCACCTCGTCGCGCAGGCGCTGCAGGTGGAACAGCACTGGCGAATTGGTCGGCAGCGTCTTTTCGCGGCCATCCGGGAAATGGAACACCTCGCGCCCCTCGCGCCCGTGGTGCGGTCCCTTGGCGACGCCGACGACGGGCACGTCCTCGATCCCCAGCTCCTCCAGCGTGTCCATGACGCTGGACATCTGCCCCTTGCCGCCGTCCAGCAGCACCAGGTCGGGCCAGGCGGCATCACCTTTCCCGCTCGTCTCGCGGTCGGGATCGTCCTTCAGGGCGCGGGCGAAGCGGCGGTTCAGCACTTCGCGCATCATGGCGAAATCGTCGTTGGTCTGGGCGGTCTTGATATTGAACTTGCGGTACTGGTTCTTCAGGAACCCCTCCGGCCCCGCGACCACCATCGCGCCGACCGCGTTGGTGCCCTGGATGTGCGAGTTGTCATAGACCTCCACCCGCTGCGGAATGTCCGCCAGCTCCAGGAACTCGGCCATCTCGCGCCAGATCTTCGCTTGCGTGCCGCTTTCGGCAAGGCGGCGGTCCAGCGCCTCGGCGGCGTTGCGGCTGGCCTGTTCGATCAGGCGGCGGCGGTCGCCGCGCTGGGGAACGCTGATCTCCACCTTGCGCTCGGCGATGGCGGCGAACGCCTCTTCCAGCAGTTCGCGATCGGGCAGTTCGCGGTCGACCAGGATCGTGCGCGCGGGCGGCACTTCCTCGTAGAACTGGGCGAGGAAGGCGCTGAACACCTCCTCGTGGCCCAGCCCGTCGGTATGGCGGGGGAAGAACGCGCGGTGGCCCCAGTTCTGACCGCCGCGAATGAAAAAGGCCTGCACGCCGATCTGGCCGCCCTTTTCCGCCATGGCGAACACGTCGGCATCGCCCACGCCCTGCGCGTTGATCGCCTGCGACCCCTGGATGAAGGTCGCGGCGCGCAGCCGGTCGCGCAGCATGGCGGCGGTTTCATAGTCCAACTTCTCCGCCGCTTCGGCCATCTGGCTCTCGATCTCCTGCTGCACCGCGCTGGACTTGCCCGCCAGGAAGTCCTTGGCCTGCCGCACCAGCTCGCCATAGCCCTGCTTGTCGATCCGGCCCACGCAGGGCGCGCTGCAGCGCTTGATCTGGTATAGCAGGCAGGGCCGGTCGCGGCGGCTGAAGAAGCTGTCGGTGCAGGACCGCAGCAGGAACAGCTTTTGCAGGGCGTTGATCGTGGTGTTGACCGAACCGGCGCTGGCGAAGGGCCCATAGTAGTTCCCCTTGGCCCGCCGCGCGCCGCGATGCTTCATGATGCGCGGATAGTCGTTGTCGCCGCGCAGGAGGATGAACGGGAAGCTCTTGTCGTCGCGCAGCAGCACGTTGTACGGCGGGCGAAAGCGCTTGATCAGCTGCGCTTCCAGCAGCAGCGCCTCGGCCTCGCTGTTGGTGGTGACGATGGTCATTTCGCGCGTCTGCGCGACCATGCGCTTCAGCCGCATCGGCAGCCGGTCGACCTGAAGGTAGTTGGCGACCCGGTTCTTCAGCGCGCGCGCCTTGCCGACATAAAGGACATCGCCGCGCGCATCGACCATGCGATAGACGCCCGGACGCGGGGGTAGCGTGCGCTGCACCTCGCGGATCGCGCCCAGCCCCGCCTCTATGTCGGGCTGGCTCCCGCGCACCGTATGGGCCGCCTTGTCCTCGTTGAAGCGATCGGCGCCCTTGGGATGGGGCGGGGTTCCGGCGGGCGTACGGGTCATCGAGGGGTCAGATAGGGATTGGACGCGCGGTTGGAAAGCGCGGGAATGCGCACAACGTCCCGATAATTCACCGATTAGAGGATGTGGTGCACCGGTTCGAATTTCATTCGAACCTGGCCCTGGTTTAAAGGACATCACTTCCGGTGGAAGTGGTGCCCGGGGGCGGAGTCGAACCACCGACACGACGATTTTCAGTCGTCTGCTCTACCACTGAGCTACCCAGGCATCGCCACGAAACGCGGCCCCGAAACCGGCGGATTGAATCGCGCTTGGCGTCGGGAGCGCCGCCTATGGCCAAAGCCGCGCTTGCTGTCAAACCTCAAAATGCGGGTTTTTGGCGCGGCGGCAATTTCGCTCAGAAATCCTCGTCCGCGCGGCCGTCCTGGCGCTCGGTGGGAATCTCGGCGGGCTCGCCGGGAATGGCATATCCGTCCTGCAGCCACTGGACTAGGTCGCGGTCCTTGCAGCGGGTTGAACAGAACGGCGCGTGGTCTTCGGAACGGGGCTTGCCGCAGATCGGGCAGCTTTTCACGGCGCGTTTGGGAGTCGTCTTCATAGGGGCACTGCCTGAGACATGCCGGCCTCGGGCGCAAGGGCGGTATCGGCCTGGATGCGGATCGCGCGGCCCGTGCGGCGGGTCAGCTCGTCGATCCACTCGGGCTTGAGCTGCGCCTGAAGCGCGGGATGCACCGTCAGCAGGATCGCGCCCGGATCGCCGACCTGCTCCGCCTGCCGCAACAGCAGGCGCGCGGCGGCGGCAAGCCGGTGGCGCGTGACGCGGTGGAGGATCGAGGGACCTTCCAGACGCGCGACGATCTGCACGAAGCCAAAGCCGTTCATCGCCGTACGTTCGTGGGCAAAACCCTCCAGCGCCTGTTCCAGCGCGGCGTCCACCGCGCGGCGGTCGGCCTTGTCCTGCAGCGTGGGGAAATCGATGCCGATCGACCCGCCGATGTCGAGCCGCATCAGGCTGGCGGCAATCGCGGGCACCGCCGCCAGCGCCAGTGCGCGCGGCGGCAGCGTGCCGTCGATGTCGATCAGCGTCATCGCGGGCGTGGGCGAAAGATGCAGCGTGCCCCCGTCGAAACCGACCTGCCGCTCGAACGCCTCGGCAATCAGTTCGGACCAGCCGGGAAAGCGGGGCACGACGCGGACATCATGCCCTTCCCGCTTCAGCCGGTCTTCCAGCGAGGGCGCGGGGCGCAGGCTTTCGTCGGTGGGGCGGCCCTGCGCCCGCTTGGACCGGGCGCCCTCGTCGATGCGGGCGCGGTGGATGGCAATGCGGATCGGGGCGCCTTCGCTGGCGGATCGGGGCAGTCTGTCGACCAGCACCTCTTCGCCGCTGTCCAGCCGCACGGTGCCGCGCGCGGAACCCGATGCGCGCGATGCCAGCACGCCCTCGACCACAGCACCGGCGGCCAGTTCGCCCGGCCAGGCCAGTTTCGCGGCGATGATGCGGTCATCCTGAACTAGCGCGGCGCGGGTTTCCCCGATGCCGCGTTCGACCAGCCATTCAGGCAAGGGGAAAGCCCGCCGCCTTCAGCAGCGCGCGCGTTTCGAACAAAGGCAGGCCGACCACGCCCGAATGGCTGCCCTGGATCCACGCGATCAGCGCTTCGGCATGGCCCTGGATGGCATAGCCGCCTGCCTTGCCGTGCCATTCGCCGCCCGCGATATAGGCGTCGATTTCCTGGTCCGAGAGAACCTTGAAGCGCACGATGGTCTCGCTCATCCGCTCGCGCACCGAGCCGTCGGGTGCGGCGAGCGCGATGGCGGAGTACACGCGGTGCCGCCTGCCCGACAAAAGCTTCAGGCACTCGCGCGCGGTTCCCTCGTCCTCGGCCTTGGGCAGAATGCGGCGCCCCGCGGCCACGACGGTGTCGCCTGCAAGCACGAAACTGCCATCCGCAGGCACCGCCCCGCCGCCAAATGCGACGGACAGCGCCTTTTCACGTGCCATGCGCTGCACATAGGGGCGCGGCTGTTCGTCCTTGTGCGGCGTTTCGTCGATGTCGGCAGGGTCGATGCGCGAAGGCTCGATGCCCAGACGCGCCAACAGCTCGCGCCTGCGCGGACTGGCAGAGGCGAGGATCAGATTGGGTCGGGAATTCTGGGCCGTCATGCCGGCGCCAGCGATTAGCTTGGCCCGGGGCCGCCGCGGCCGGGCATGAAGCGATAGGTGATCCGGCCTTTGGTCAGGTCATAGGGCGTCAGCTCGACCAGCACTTCGTCGCCCACCAGCACGCGGATCCGGTTCTTGCGCATCTTGCCGGCGGTGTGGCCCAGGATCTCGTGATCGTTTTCCAGGCGCACGCGGAACATCGCGTTGGGGAGAAGCTCCACAACCGTGCCGCGCATTTCGAGAAGTTCTTCTTTCGCCATGTCCGGGCGCCGGGCGCCCATCCTTTCACTCAGTTTGCCAGAATTGTCGTTACGTCAAAAAACCTGCGCGGCCCCATAGCCGCGCTGGCGGGATATGGAAAGCCCGCAGTTGCTTTTCAACGCCGCCCGCCCCGCCCCGGTCTGCCGGGCGCGACGCCGCGCACATGCCAATCGCTGGCAGGCAAACGCTTTTTTACGGTGCCCCGCGGGATCGAAACCGGGCATGCTGCATTGCGACACTCTGATACACGGGGCGACTTGGCTTGCCCCCGCCAGTCCGTGCAACCCCTTCCCATGAGAGAAACCATCGCCATGCCGCGCGCCACCGCGATCGCCCGCGCCGCCGCCAGCCTGCTTGTCGTCGGTGCCGTCATGGCGTCGCCCGCGGCTGCCGAGACCGATGCCGAGCTGGAGACCGGCGCGGCAGGCCAGCAGCCCAGCGAAGCGGACGAGGAAATCGACACGGGCGACGACATCATCGTCACCGCGCCGCAGGTCAACCGGGGCAGCGTGGACATCCCGCAGACCCCCGTCGCCGTGCTGGAAGAGGACGAGATCCTGAGCATCGGGGCAAGCTCGCTGTCCGAGCTGCTGGAGGAGCTGGCCCCGCAGACCGGATCGGGCCGCGGGCGCGGATCGGGCGGGCGCCCCGCGATCCTGGTGAACGGGCAGCGCGTGTCGGGCTTTCGCGAACTGCGCAACTATCCGCCCGAGGCGCTTGCCCGGGTCGAGGTCCTGCCCGAGGAAGCAGCCATCCGCTTCGGCTTTCGCCCCGACCAGCGCGTGATCAACTTCATCCTGAAGGAGCAATATGCGTCCAAGGGGATCGACCTGGAATATGGCGTGCCGGGCAAGGGCGGCTATCATACCAGCGAGATCGAGGCGTCGCTGCTGTCGATCAACGGGCCCAACCGCCTGAACCTGGCGGTCGAGGCGGAAAACAGCTCGCTGCTGACCGAGGGGGAGCGCGGCGTCTCCTCCTATGGCTATGCGCCCGCGTTCGGTGACGTGAACCCCGCCGACTACCGCTCGCTGGTCGGCGATACGCGCGACCTGACGCTGAACGGTGCATGGACGCGCGGCTTCGGCGAGAACGGCGCCGATGGCTCGCTGACCGTCAACGGCACCATCACGCGCAGCGATTCGCTGTCGCTGAACGGACCGGACACGGCGTCGCTGACCAGCCCCACCGGCGCCACCGCGCAGCGGACGCTGTTTTCGGACACCTTGGCGCGCGGCGCGCGGGTGCGGGACAGCCGCTCTGCCGGGTTCGAACTGGGCACTACCTACAACCGGCCCGTGGGCGACTGGGACCTGACGGTAACCGGCCGCTGGACCCACGACGACACCGTGTCGCGCAGCACCGCGGCGACCGATGTGTCGGCGCTGCAGGCGGCGGCGCTGACCGGGCAGGTCGGCATCGACGCGCCGGTGGACGAGCTGCTGGCCTTCGTGCCCGGCCAGCGATCCAATACCAGTATTTCCAATACCGAAGACGCGACCTCGCTTGCCACGCTGAACGGCCGGCCGCTGTGGCTGCCCGCGGGACAGTTGGCGGTGACGCTGCAGGCCGGGTTCGACTGGTCGAACATCGACAGCCGCAGCAGCGACAACCCGGGCCTTGCGACCGACCTGACGCGCGGCGATGCGAACGCGGGCTTCACGCTGGGCGTTCCGCTTACCAGCCGCAGGGACAACGTGCTGGCCGCCATCGGCGACATTACGCTGGACCTGTCGGGCGGGTTCAACCGCCTGTCGGATTTCGGCACGCTGTACAACTGGAGCGCGGGGCTGAACTGGTCGCCGCTGGAGGACCTGAACCTGCAGGTCAGCCATATCTATACCGAGCGTGCGCCCAGCCTGGCGCAGCTGGGCGCGCCGCAGCTGGTCACCAGCGGCGTGACGATCTTCGACATCGCGACCGGGCAGACGGTGCTGGTCGACCTGATCAGCGGGGGAAACCCGAACCTGGTCGCGGAAAAGCAGCGCGACTGGAAGATCGGCGCGACCTATGACCTGCCCTTCCTGCGCCGGTCGAACCTGATCGTCGAATATTACGACGAAAGCTCGACCGACGTGTCGAGCGGTTTTCCCGCGCTGACGCCATCGATCGAGAATGCCTTTCCGGGCCGCGTGGTGCGGGATGCGGATGGCAATCTGGTCAGCATCGACCAGCGCCCCGTGACCTATGCGCACCAGGACGGGCGGCGGCTGCGCTACGGCATCGACATCTCGGACCGGATCTCTGCCGGCGACGATGGCGAGGAACGCGGGCGCGGGCGCGGCGGGCCGCCGGGCATCGGGCGCGGTGGACGCGGCGGCGGGCACTGGGGCCTGGCGCTCTATCACAC
>JAPYSD010000592.1 GCA_029936705.1 Croceicoccus sp.
GCCCGGTTCGTCGGCGGCAGGCTGCGAACCATCCGCAGCGCCCGATCGCGACAGCGCCGCCCACAGGACGCTCCGGTCCTTCTCGCGCTCGGCGCGCTGCTCGGCCTCGCTGTCGTCCGGATCGTGGCGGCCCAGCCTGCGCGCCCAGTCGATGTCACGGCCGGTCCACCATCCCGCGACGGTGACGATGTCATGCGTGCCGGTCATCGCCGCCGCCTTTTCGGGCCAGCGCGCGGGCGGGACATAGCCGCCCTTCTTGTCCCGTTCGAACCATAGTACGCGCATGCCCAGCACGTTGCGCCCGGTCAGCTGCGGGCGCAGCCCTTCGGGCACGGTGCCCAAGTCCTCGCCGATCACGATGGCGCGGGCGCGGTGGGATTCGATGGCCAGGATGCGCAGCATGTCGGCTAGCGGATAGGTCAGATAGGCGCCCTGCGCGGAACTGGCGCCGTGCGGCACGACCCACAGCCGCGCCAGTCCCAGGACGTGGTCGATCCGCACGCCGCCTGCATGGTCCAGCGCGGCGCGCAGCGTGGCGATGAACCCCGCGAACCCTGTCCGTTTCAGCGCGCGGGGCGAAAAGCCGGTCAGCCCCCAGTCCTGCCCCTGTGGTCCCAGTGGATCGGGCGGCGCGCCGATGGAAAGCCCCTCAAGCAGATCCTCGCGGCGGCTCCACGCATGGCTGCCGCCGCCGTCCATCCCGACCGCCAGATCGGCGATCAGCCCGATGCCCATGCCGCCCTGCCGCGCGGCGTCCTGCGCCTTGTCGAGGCTGGCGGCGGCGAGCCACTGGGCGAAGGCGTAGAAATCGACTTCCTCGCGGTGCTGGGCGGCGAACTGCGCGACCGCGTCGGATGACGGATCGCGGTAGGCTGCGGGCCAGTCCTGCCAGCCCCGCGCGCCATCCGGAAAATGATGCGCGAACAGCGCGTCGAAGATGGCGTGGCGTTCCAGTTCCTCGCCCTGATCGGTGCGCCATGTGGCGACGCGGGCGCGGGTGTCGTCGCCAAGCGCGGCAAACGCCCGGCGCAATTCCGCCAGGCGGCGCGGGATCGCGTCTTCCCAGTCGATCAGATCGCCCTGCGGCACCGGCGTCACTTGCCCGCCGACCAGCGAGGGATCGCCGAACATGATATTGAGGAACAGCCTGCTCGACGGCGCATAGGGGCTGAAGCGCGAGGCATCGGCGGGAAACAGCGCATGGACCGGGCTGATTGCCAACGTATCGGCGCCTGCTTCTGCAAAACCCTTGACCGCGGGCAGCAGGCTGCCGAAATCGCCGAACCCGCCCTGCCGCTCGTCCCGCAGCGATGGAAGCTGTACCGACGTGCCCCAGGGCCGCTTGCGCGCTTCCAAGTTGCCGGGGCCCAAGTCGCCGGGGCCAAGCGCGCGCCGTGGCGCGATGGCCAGCGTGATCTCGCGCGTTCCCGCCGACAGACGGTGGTAGCCGATCTGCTGCAGCGGAGGCAGCGACGTTCCCTTGATCTCCGCGGTCAGCGTCTCGCCGCTTTCCAGCACGATTTCTGCCATCCCCGCATCGGCCCAGCTTGCGGGCAGGTCGATCGCCTGCCCCGCGTCGGCGGACACGAAGCGGCAATCCGCGTCGTCGCGTTCGCACCGGGTCAGGCTGGCGCTGGTCTGCGCATCGGTTTCGGCGGGATAGCCCAGCGCGGCCAGCACCTGGCGCAGGCTGTCGTCGGAGACGCGCTGCGCTTCGCCGGTGGCATCCTCCCAGTCGATCTGCAGCCCCGCCTTGCGCGCCAGACGATGCAGCGCGCCGGTCACGATTCCTCCGCCGATTCCAGCCAGGCGGCGAGGCTACTGGGATCGCCGCCTTTGCCAAGCAGGAAGAACGCGTCGTCCGTATCCGGAAAGCGCACCGCCGCATCGCCCAGGTTCACCGCGATGGTCAGCGTGCTGCCGTCGCCCATGCGCCAGCTTGCGCTGACCGCCCCCTCGCCCAGGACTTCGGCCCCCTGGCCGGTGGCGCCAAGCAGCCCGGGGACGATGCGCTGATGCCGCAGCGCCAGCAAGTCGCCATAATAGGCGCGCCATTCGGCGGCGTCCTCACCCGGTTCGGGGCGAGAGGCGTCGAAGGTGGAACGCGCATTGGGGTCGGGAATGCGTTCACGCGTGGCGGGGTCGGCAAAGGCGGCGAAGCGCGCGAATTCGCGGCGGCGCCCCTCGCGCA
>JAPYSD010000593.1 GCA_029936705.1 Croceicoccus sp.
GCCCGGCGCGGTGATCGGCTGGCACCGCGATCGTCCGCATTTCGGCACCGTGGCCGGGCTGTCGCTGGGCATGCCGGCCAGGATGCGGCTGCGCAAGCGGCAGGACGGCGGGTTTGCGCGTGACGGCTTCGCGCTGGAACCGGGTGCTGCCTACCGGCTGGAGGGCGCGGCGCGGCGGGATTGGGAGCACTCGATCGCCGCCTTGCCAGAGCCGCGCTGGTCGATCACCTTTCGTACGCTGGCGCGTGCGATGCCGGGGTGACGAAAGGCGCGGGGCGGGGTAAGCGCGCGGCCATGACGCGTTTCCAGTTCACCATCCACGCCCGCGAAGGCAAGGCCCGCACGGGCGAGATCGCCATGCAGCGCGGCACGATCCGCACGCCCGCCTTCATGCCCGTGGGCACGGCCGCCACCGTCAAGGCGATGAAGGTGGAGGACGTGCGCAGGACGGGCGCGGACATCATCCTGGGCAATACCTATCACCTGATGCTGCGCCCCGGTGCCGAGCGCGTGGCGCGCCTGGGCGGGCTGCACGAGTTCATGGGCTGGGACCGCCCGATCCTGACCGACAGCGGCGGTTACCAGGTGATGAGCCTGTCGGACCTGCGCAAGATCACCGAGGAAGGGGTGACGTTCAAGAGCCACCTCGACGGATCGCGCCATGCGCTGACGCCCGAACGCAGCATGGAGATCCAGCGCCTGTTGGGCAGCGATATCGTGATGGCTTTCGACGAATGCCCGCGCGCCGATCGCCCGCGGGACGAGATTGCGGCATCGATGGAAATGTCGATGCGCTGGGCGAAGCGAAGCCGCGACGGATTCGACAGCGGTGAGGAGCACGCCGCGCGATCGGCCCTGTTCGGCATCCAGCAGGGCGCGCTGGACGAGGAATTGCGCAGGATCAGCGCGGAGAGACTGGCCGAGATCGGTTTCGACGGTTACGCGGTCGGCGGTCTGGCCGTGGGTGAGGGACAGGAGGCGATGTTCGCCACGCTGGACTTCGCGCCTGGGCAGCTTCCCGATGACAGGCCGCGCTATCTGATGGGTGTCGGCAAGCCCGACGACCTGGTCGGCGCGGTGGAGCGCGGGATCGACATGTTCGATTGCGTGCTGCCCAGCCGGTCGGGACGCAACGGGCAAGCCTTTACCTGGAACGGCCCCATCAACATCCGCAACGCCAAGTTCGCCGAGGACCAGGAGCCGCTGGATGACCGGTGCACCTGTCCGACCTGTGGCAAGTATTCGCGGGCCTATCTACACCATCTCGTCCGCGCGGGCGAGATCCTGGGCGCGATGCTGATGACCGAGCATAATCTGTCGTTCTATCAGCAATTGATGCAGGGGATGCGCGATGCGATCGCGGGTGGGCGGTTCGCGGCATTCGCGGCCGATTTCCGCCGCGATTACCTGCGCTAGGCGGCAGTCTCAGCGCGCCGCCGCGCGCCGTTCCTCGAGTACCGTGTCGCGGTACGCGACGAAGTTGCCCGCGGCATCCAGAGAGCCCGCACCGATGCGATTGGCGAAGCGTTTCGCCATCTCGAGCGTGGGATACCATTTGCCCTTACGGCCGGGGGTGATGAACCTGTATTCCATAGTGCCGGATGAATGCCGGATGGGCCGCTCGGTTCCGGCAATTCGGCCCATTTATTAACGGCTTGGCGCATTGTCCCGGCGCGGAACGAAAAAGGGCGGCCTCCCGCAGGAAGCCGCCCCTTTTTTCGGTCGGAACCGGTGGATCAGCGCGAGTAGAACTCGACCACCAGGTTCGGTTCCATGCGGACGGGGTAGGGCACCTCGTCCAGCGTGGGAACGCGCGTGAAGGTCACCTTCTCGGTGCCGTCGGTCGCGACATAGTCGGGGATCTCACGCTCGGGCAGGCTCTGCGCCTCGATCACCAACGCCATTTCCTTGGCCTTGTCGCCCAGCGAGATCACGTCGCCGACGAAGCAGCGGCGCGAGGCGATGTTGCACTTCACGCCATTGACCTTGATGTGGCCGTGCGAAACGATCTGGCGAGCCGCGAAGATGGTCGGCGCGAACTTGGCGCGATACACGATCATGTCGAGGCGCTGTTCCAGCAGTCCGATCAGGTTCTGGCTGGTATCGCCCTTCATGCGCGACGCTTCCTGGTAGGTGCGCTTGAACTGCTTCTCGGTCACGTCGCCGTAATAGCCCTTGAGCTTCTGCTT
>JAPYSD010000594.1 GCA_029936705.1 Croceicoccus sp.
CTGCCATTGAGTACGAGCCCCTCATAAAACCAGTTCGAGATCTCAAGCGTTATGCCTTTGACCATCTCGTTTTCGTCAACGACTTGCGCCCAACCGTCGAGCCAGCTGAAAGTAGCTTCCCGTCGACCGCTTGAGCGAATATTCGTTTTGACGGTCGTTGCAACAAGGCGATCCATCGCTTTTGCAAGAAGTTGGTACTCTCGGCCGCCAGTGGAACGGCCGATCGCGCAGAGGAGGTCGCGAGGGCGAATGGTTACCTTGCGAGGTATGTCGTTGATGCCCTGGCGTTGCATCGCGCACATAACCGAAGCGAGATAGATCAGAATATCTGCGTCCCAGATCGTGGCGAGACCATATTCAGGGTCGGCCGAAACCTTGACTGTGACCGCGCCATCGGGCGACGTATAATTGATCGGCTCGGTGCGGGATTTGTTAATGGAGAAGAACGGCCTCTCCATGATCTCTCTTTGGTCTCGATAGCCGAAGATCGCCATGAAGGGTATAAGGGAGTTCATCTCCTCCCCGTTCGGAATCGTGATGGAGGATATATTCGCGCTCGATTTTGCGCCTTCTATAGCCTTCAATCTCATTTCGTATCCCCAAGGCCCGAATCGGTGCCTGATCAGTCTGCCTAGGCGCTGATCAGAGTCGATGCGCCCTATACGGTTATGCCCAGCTTTGCTTTTTTAAGGATGGCGGCCCTCGCATGAGGCGCCGCCCTAGAAACTGCTTAAACATGCGGAAATTGGGCGAATTTCAATGCTTCAGGGGCGCTTATATGACGGAGGTTGCGAATCTGCAAATAAAGATTTGTAGGATGCGCTAGAGGGAGCCCGGCATTCAACTTCGGGTTGGCCCTTGGCGAGATCGCTGTCGCGCAACGACAGCGCATTAGGCCTGGTTTTCCGCGGCACAAACTTAGTTCGACATGAACGTCAAACCGTTAAAGCGCCGCTAGCGGCCCTTCCCCTTCATGCCTCCGAACTGCCTGGTCAACAGAGGCATCATGGACGATTGCGTATTCAGGACTCGGAGGAAATCGATGCGCTGACTATCGAGTTTCCCGCGGTAAACTTTTGATCGTCCGTGAGCTCTGCGGCTTCTTTGTCTGGAAGTGAATAGGGACAAGCCTTGCAACGAACTTGGGGGCGCCAGTGCGGCGACTCTCGGCGATCTTATCGAGCCGCTAGGCAGACCTATCGGCCGGGCTGCACTTCACGCCAACCGGACGTTCTATTTTGGCCTCGGCCAAGAGGTCGTTCTAGCGGTACGCAAATTGCTTTCGTCTTCGCATTCGCCTGTCTCCATGGAAGCTCTCGGTTGGGCGTGATGATCTGGGGTGCGCTGCCGGGATCTACTTCGTTGCAGGCTGCCTCGAGATCCTATCGATAGGTGTTTAGGTGAACTTCTCGGCAAGTTTACCGCGGGAAACTTTTTGACGTCTTCAGCTGCCTTCGCGTTTACGAAGATTGGGCTAGCGCCGATACGCTGCGATGGCCGGGCGGAGCTAGGGCTTCGCAATTCACTCATACCGTCATGAAGTTGATCTCGGTAACCACTCCAATTCCCAGCTGGGCTAAAATGGGTTTGAGAGATCTCTCGCTAGGGTTTCGAAGGTAGATCGCTCTGTTCGTCGGCCTGATTTCTCGCGATTGATGCGATCAGACCGCTTGCTGCGCGGGAGGATCAGCTTCCTCTGCGGGGAATGCTCGCGATCCCGGTTTGGATCTTCTGCTCTCGCGATAGCCAGGACAGAGGGGAGTGAGGCGGACTTCATTGGCCTGCAGCGCATGATTATTTAGTTGCGGGCGTCGGTCTGCGGAAGTTCGGGGAGAGGAGTTTCCCGCGGTAAACTTTCTGAAGGCTTCGCAACCTGAATTTGATCGGTCCGCTCTAGAAGTTTCGGCTGGCGCGTAGCCCGGTGCGAGCAGTCGTTAGGGTCTCGAATGTCCAGGTGGATCGAAGGTGAGAGCCTTCGGACCCAAGCAACACTACCAACTTGGGTGGCCTGGCAATGGCGAGTGTGAGATGTTGATCAGCTTGAGGATGGACGAAGTTTCCCGCGGTAAACTTCTGCGTGATTAGCCCTGCCATGCATGCTGACAATTGCTTAAATCGTTCAAAGAAGCTCCGCGGCCCCCTTGAGGGATTTCGAGGGGGCCCTCATGCAAGGTGCAGGTTCGACCCG
>JAPYSD010000595.1 GCA_029936705.1 Croceicoccus sp.
ATCGCCCCGCCGGGGAACACCGCGGCGCAGGCGAGGCCGAACTGCCGCAGCAGCGCCTGCATCACGTGGCGTTCGCGGACATGGCCGATCTCGTGCGCGACGACGCCTGCCAGCTCGTCGGCGCTTTCGGCTTCCTGCACCAGCCCGTCGAACACCACGACCCGCCCGCCGGGCAGGGCGACGGCATTGACCATGTCGATATTGGCGATGTCGACGCGGGTCAGCGGGCGCTCCGGATCGATCTCGGCCGCCAGCCGCTGCAGCGCCGCGTCGCCCGCGGGGGTGTGGCACAGCGTGTTGCCCATGTCGCCGATCACCGCATCGCCCGCGCGCCGTTCCCACGATGCCGGGATCAGCGGCCCCAGCCAGCTGGGCAGCGTCAGGACGACCGCCAGCGCCGCGGCGCTGATTCCCGCGAACAGCACCGCCGCCCGGGGCAGGCCCAGCCGGTCGATCCAGTGGCCATAGCGGTTCTCGCCCGGCAGGCGTGCCGCCAGTTCCGGCGGGACCGCGCCCAGTAGCCGCAGGCGAAAGCCGCGATTGTCGTTCAGCGTCAGCACGGACCCTTCGGCCCGCCGTTCGACAAGGCGCAGGTCCTGCAGCGGCAGCGTGCTTCGCGTGCCGTCCCGCTCGGTCAGCAGCAGGCCGTCGCCCGCCAGCGCGGCCAGCCCCTCGCGCCTGCGGGCGGTCAGCCCGTCGTACCAGTGTGCCTCGACCCCGTTCGTCATGGCGTCAGATCGCGCCCATGTCGAACGCGTCCAGCAGCCCCTCGCCGTGCCGCGCCATCGGCGTGTCGGACTGCGTCAGCGCGTCGGGGTCGATCACGCCGTAAGCCTCGAGGTGGGTGATGAGGAACTTCCAGTGGCGATAGGACAGGAAGATCCAGCCGATCCCCAACGTGACCAGCACCAGTCCGATGTCGCCCAGGATCAGGCGGAACCAGTCCTTCGTGCTGGCCGAAAAGCCGAAGCCGATGTCGTCGCCCAGCCGCATTTCGCCGATCACGACGCGCATGTACTTGGCATAGAACAGCAGGTAGGCGAGGCCCCACAGCACATAGAACGCCAGCATGCCGATCGCGATGATCCACACGAAGCCGCGCGCGGTGTCGGGATTGCCCGGTTCAAAATCCTCCATGATGCCAAGCCCGAACGCCGCGGCCACGCCCAGCGCGAAGATCGCGACGAACAGGATCAGCGGCGCGAGATAGGCGACGAGGTAGCGCTTCATCAGCGGCGAGAAATCCGCGTCGCCATGGAAGCGCAGCTGGCCGAAGCTCATGTGCCCCCAGCGCTCGTTCCACAGCGACACCATGGCCCAGGGCACCAACAGTCCCATGGCGGCATAGCCGGCCGCGTATTTCCACATGTAGGACAGGCCGTAGCGAAACCCCGGATCGTATGATCCGCCGCGAATGCCGCGCCAGTGGGTGCGCCCCAGCCGGTAGCGCAGCGCGCGAAACCGCGCGACGCCCGACAGGTAGAAGATGATCAGGAACATCGCGATCGTCAGCGCCGCGCCCCAGCCGGGATAACCCTGCAGCATCAGCGCCTCGACCACGAATTGCAGGACGAGCACGGGAATGCCGAACAGCACGGCGACCATCAGGAAGCCGAAGAACAGCTCCTTGCCCACACCCGTCCATTCGAGATGCTCGTCGATGAAGCGGCTACGGCTCCACAGATAGCGCCGTTCGCGGGTGGTCGCCCAGAACCGGTAGATGCCCAGCGTGACGATGGTCAGCAGCAGGTTGGTAAAGGCGATGGGCGCGAATTCGCGCCACGTCCCCTCGAACACGAAGGCCGAAGCTGGCGCCTCCTCGACGTCGTCCGGGCCGCGCCCCGCGGGCACCCCGCCATCCGCGCCTAAGCTGCCACCCATTCCGTCCATCGATAAACCCCTGTGACCCTTGTGCGATAGGTCGTGCCATAGCGGCGGAGTGTCAAGCAAAGGGTAACCGGCGCGGCCCCGGTCAGTCTGGCGAGAATATCTCCTCGATCGGCAGTGCGAACAGCGCGGCTATGCGAAAGGCGAGGGGGAGCGAGGGATCGTAGCGCCCCGTCTCGATCGCGTTGACCGACTGGCGCGAAACGCCCAGCTGTTCGGCCAGGTGCTGCTGGCTCCAGTCCCGCTCGGCGCGCAGGACCTTGAGGCGGTTCTTCATTCCCCGTCCCCCGGGC
>JAPYSD010000050.1 GCA_029936705.1 Croceicoccus sp.
CCTTACGATCATGGCGTGGCTGGCCATCTTGTTGATATAGCCGTCCGATCCGCTCTCGCCGATCACCTTGGCCGGCAGGCCGACGGCGACGCCGTTTTCGGGCACATCTTTAGTCACCACCGCATTTACACCAATGGCCGCGCCATTGCCGATGCACACGTTGCCGATGACTTTCGCCCCCGATCCGAAGAACACCTCGTCCCCGATGGTCGGTGACCCTTGGCGCGGGCCGCGGTTCATATAGCCCAGCATCGTGCCGTGGGTGATGTTGACGTTGCAGCCGATCACTACATCGTGATGCACATAGATGCCGCCAAAGCGATTGATGAAGAGCCCCGGTCCAACTACCGTGCGTTCGGCAATCGCGATTCCATACTTGTAACGAGAATGCAGCAACCGCCATTTTAGCAGCGGGTAGGACAAATTGCCTAAGACCCCGCCTGACTTCGCCCAGACGCAGGCTCGCAGCCACACGGTGTAGTTGAAGCCCGGCGTAAAGAAGAAATGCTTCACGAAGGCCTTGGCCGATACGCGGCCCTCGTATCGGAACAGGTCGGCGGCGAGATAGGCCCTCAATCGCGAGAAGCTGAATCTTTGCATCTAGTTGTTCCTGCCCGGTTCACTTGATATCTTGTGGATAGCGCTCGGCAGCAGTACCTGGCTTCACTCGCTCCGGAGGAGACTGAGTCCAGCCGGATAACCAGCTAGGCTGTGGGGGCAGGCTTGCCCCGGCGCGCGTCTTTGACCGTCGCACGGAATCGAAGGCATACAGGCCGACGCCGCACAGCAGGCCATAAAAAACCAGCCCCTCGATCATCCAGAATGGCATGGTTGCCATGTTGAGCAGGATGAATCCGAAATGCGAGGCGATCAAGATCAAGTTGACCGGCGGACCGCATCGCCATGCAATCGTGATCATCCACGCCCACAGCAACACCATCAGCGACAGGCCAGCGATGCCAAATTCGAACACCGTCGAAACCAGCGTGTTGTGGGCGTAGAGGCTGAAGTAATCCTCCCAGGCATCGGCACCAAAGCCGACGAACTTCTGGAGCGATGGGGCCTCGCGCCAGACTTCCAGATATTCGGCCCAGATCATGGCCCGCCCTGACATTACCTGCCGCTCTTCATAAGTGAATGCGCCGGGGTCCTTAAAGGGCAGGCCAGGATTCTGGAGAAGGATGGTGAGAGTTTCAAATCGTTCGGCGAACAGCGAAAGCACGATCGGCAAGACGCATAGGATCGCAAGGCTGACGGTTCCGATTGCAAGGATCTGCTGGCTTTTGACCACTTTTCGCATGCCGTTTACCACCAGCAGCGATATTATCATCGGCACCATCGCGCCCATGGCGGTCCGGTAGTTGGCAAGAATGACGCCAAGCGCGCAGACCGTGGCAACCAAAAACTGTAGCTTTATCGAAATGCGCTGGTTCAGCGAAACCGCAAGCAGCGCCGCAATCAAAAGTAGCGAGAAACTGGCTTCATGGTTGTAGCCACCGATGTAGGATGCGGATCCGTCTCCCTCGCTCGCCTTCACCACGCCTAGTCCGATGCTTTCGAGCTGCAGCACGATTGGCAGCAGCAGCACCAGCAGCAGCTTGCCTAAAAACGTATCGGGCCCTTCGGACTTGCAGGCATCGTGTACGGTCAGGGCGAGGACGGCGAAATAGCCATATTTTAGAATCGTCTCGATGCTTTCGGGGATCCGGTCGTTCACCAGACCGCTGATCGCGATCACGCAAACCAGCGCCACTATCGGCGGCAACGCATATGAGAGCATGGCGCTGCGCCGCACGACAAGGGTGCCTGTTCCAATGACAATGCATGACATCAGAGCATTCCAGCTGAGCCCTACGCCAGATGACGCGAAGGAGATGAAAGGCGCGGCCGACATGCCGAGACGGATCGCTACCGCGATCAGCACGAAGGCGCCAGACGCCGAACGGCAGCGATAGGCCAGGAAAAGCACTAGAACGGTATAGATCAGAAGGCTCGGGCCCAGCGCATAGCTAGGCAGGCTGGGGGATGCGCCGCCAGGGTTCATGCCACGCCTCGCACCACGCCGTATCGCCGGATGTGCGGCAAATCAGCCAAGCTCCCTGTAGCAATTGGCCGTCCTGTCGGCGATCGCATCCCAGTTAAACGCGCTGGCCCCATCCCAGTTAGATGTCTCGAGATCGGAAAAATCCGCCGATTTCAGTCTGGAGGCAAGCGCCTCAGACTGTCCCACAGGAAAATAATGACGCTCGGGCAGGCCGAGATCGATGTTGGCATCGATGTCGCTTAATAGCACCGATGCTCCGAGCGACAAAGCCTCCAGCGCGGAAATGGGTAGGCCTTCATGATAGGATGGTAGGATAAAAAGCGCGGCATTTCGATACAGGCTGGCGAGCGTCTTGCGGGGAACCTTGTCCGTAAAGAGGACATTAGGTCCGGCGCTCTTCCGCAATTTTTCCGAATAGGTCGAGCCATGCATGGATGCACCCGCGATGACGAGAATCCTGTCGCTGCCGCTCAGGCGGTGCGCGTCGATCAGGTAGTCGATCCCCTTCTCCGGCACGAGGCGTGCGGCGACCAGAAAAAATCCTTTCTTAGCTAGCCCAAAGCTCTCCAGGACGGCCTGATCGTCTATGTTGTCTCGTGCAAGTTGTGACATGCCATTGGGGATATAAGCCGTCCTGCCAGCAGAACCCGGGTACCGTACTCGAAGGTTGCGATGTAACGAAGGCGATACGGCTACGATCTTGTTCGCAAATCGCATGCCCAGCGTCTCGCCCAGGCGAAGCGCTACCTTGGCAACAAAGTTCCACTTCGCGCGCTGGAAATCCTCGCCATGATGAGTGAGCAGGACGCGCATGCCAAGCAGGCGGGCCAGAGGAGTAAGAACGGCGGGGCCAATGGCGTGTATATGCACAGCATCGGCTCCGCTGCGGCGTGCCTTTAGGATCGAGAGGAAGGTGGCCACGATTGCTTCTGAATGCTTGCCAGCAGGTGCGTAGACGGACGTTACGTCCACGCCCTTGTATTCAAAATCGTGCAAGATGTAGGGGCGCCGACCAATGACCTGAATCGCGATATCGGGATTATTGGCCACTATGCGCGGCATCAGTTCCTCGCAGTGTGTTTCCACACCGCCCATGATATTGGGTATCCCGCGCAGACCGATTACGGAGACCTTCACTGGACGTTGCTTCGATTGGCGGCGGCGAGGCTCGCAGTGACGACCTGCCAGAAACCGAGCGTGGTTCTTTCAACCGCGAATTCCATAGCGCGTTCGCGGGCGAGCCTCCCAAGATCGCTGCGCAATTCGCCATCGTGCAACGCGGTAATTGCGTGTGCCATCATGTCGACCGCTCCGCATTCGACAAGCATCCCGCCCCTGCCGCGTGCTGGCCCGCCAGACGAAGCTTCGGTCTCCAGGATTTCGGAAGGGCCCGAGGGGCAATCGGTGGCGATGACCGGTTTCCCCAATGCCATCGCTTCGACCATGGCGTTCGGAAATCCCTCCGCCTCCGAAGGCAGGATATAGGCATCGCAGCGGCCAAGTACCGCATAGGGATTTGCTATGAAGCCGCAAATCCGCACACGGTCGCCCGCATTCAGGTCGCGGACCAAGGCCTCAAGTTCTTCGCGTAGCGGACCATCTCCCATCACGAAAAGCCTGCCTTCCGAGGAGGATGCGACAAAAGCGCGGATCGCCAACGCGACGTTTTTCTGCGGCACGAGCCTACCCATGGTGGCCCAGTCGCCAGGCGCGATATCGAACGGGGCTGGTTGAAGCGCGAGGCTTGCGATACGGTCGATGTCGACCGGGTTGGGTATCACCGTCACCCGCTCGGGCGATATGGCGAAATCCTTGACCAGTGTGTCCTTCACGCCTTCAGAAACTGCAATGACGCCATCGGCACGCGGATAGAGCATGCGCACGATAAGCCGGCTGACAGCATTTTTCCCGCTGCCAGCAAGATGGGCGCTGGTGTTGACCCGCTCACTTATGATTGTCTTGCACCCATAGATCCGACCCGCAACGATCGCTGCGAAATTGGCCCTGGTCAAAAAGGAAACGCATACATCCGGGCGCAGCTTCCTGACTAGCTCGCAAAGACCCTTCACCCCGGCGATGAGGTTGGTGTTGCTGTCGATGCGAAAGACCCTGATCCAGTCGGGTAGGAGATAGGCTTCGGGTTTCTCGTTATCGAGCAGTGCGACCGCGAAATCGCATTGGCCGCGAAAACGGGCAAGGTCGGTGACCAAGGTCGTGAAGACGCGTTCCGCTCCCCCGCCGGCAAGCGAGTTTATGATCAGAAGACATGTTGGTCTCTCAGACGTCATTCGTCAGTATCCAATTTTTGCGTCCCCTAATTCAAAGCGACGCGTGAGGAAGCACGCGGGCGGGTGTGTTTATCCACGAACGGAACCTGCTGATTTTCGAATAAGCGGACAGCTATCGGGCGATGATCGGAATGATAACCGTTTCCCACGTTGATCGTAGCAGCCTGCCATTGCGGGGATGCATAGATATGGTCGATGGCAAAGACGGGAATCGTTGGCAGGCCCGCGATCTGCGATGGATAGCTGCGAACCCCTTCGCTGACCCGGCGGATCGGAAGCATTGCCCGATCCATCTTAGCGAAGGCGAAGCTGTAGGGTGTCATATTAAAATCGCCGCCGATGATCAGGTTTTCCTTGCCGAGCACGGCGAACATTTCATTGAGGCCTTTCGCGAGCTGCAGTCCGTTGCCACCTATGACTTCGCGACGATCGACGTGAATCGAAGCAACCGTGACAGGACCCACGCCGGATGCATCCTCGATGTCTGCGAACACAATTCGCGGGCCCGCGAACCGGCCGCTATCGTCGCGGATACGATAGCGGAATTCGCGGACGGGCAGGCGTGAAAGGATTGCAAGGTCGCAGCCTGTCGGACAGGTGGACTGAAACGGATAGGTGCTTTTTAGTATCTCGTCCGCCTGACTTAGCAAAGGCCCGGCTTCCTGCAGCAGTACAATATCGACGCCGCTGGCTGCGATCGCATGGGCCGTTTCCTCTGGGCGGTCCTGGTGCCTCCATGCGTTAAACGAGAGTATAGTAATGCTGGGACCAGCGGGAGTGGCCGCTTGCACGGGGTGGAAGAAGACCGGTGCGACCCTTTCCGCGCTGCAAACTGCAGCAATCCCGGCCATTACCATCGCTACACGGTGATGACGACACGAGACGATGCATAATACGACCGATGATGCCAGTGTGACCGGGCCCAGCGCATTTAGAGGATCTAGGGCAGGGACGATCCTGCCTATTTGCGCGCCTGCGGCGATTGTTAGCAAAGCCAGAGCGAAAATCAGTCTGGCGATTGATCCGACGCCGCGAAGAAGTTTGAACAAAGGCTGTAAATGGCTCTTGCCAGAGCGCCTGAAAATGGAGTTGGCGGAACGTTCGGACATCGTGTGTTCGCGAACTCCGCATTTGGTGTTGAGCTGATTGGTTTATTATCGCGCTTTTGGCGAAGGCAGCAAACGGCATAACCCTATTTCGGTCAGCCTTGACCCTCACGAATCAGCTGGCTGATAATACGCTTCGTAATACATTTCGTCTTCGCGGAGCATCGCGGTAGCTTTCAGGTTAACCTGGGTCATTAGCGTGCCAAGCAGAGTGGCATCAGCACGATGTAGTTGCTGGATGGTCATCTGCACGCTGCGCACGTTAGTATATCGCCAGCGGACCACTAGCAGGGTCGCGTCGGCCATCGCGGCCAGCGCCTTGGTTTCCGCTACCGGAAGGACCGGCGCCGTATCGATGACGATGAGGTCGAAGCGAGTTTTCAGCCTTTCAAGGAGCTCCTCCATCCGCGTGCTTTGCAGAGCGTCGAGATTGGGAGTACCGCGAATTTTCTGCGGCAGGAGGTACATTCCGGTGGCCTCGTCGAGCAGCAGCGCCTCATCCAGAGTCGCGCTGCCGTCGAGCACATCGAGCAGCCCGACTTCTCTATCAAAGGACATCGTGCGACTTGTCGCGGTGCGCCTTGTGTCGGCATCGATAAGAAGCGTCTTGATACCGGCCATCGCCGTTGTGCGTGCAAGGCAGATCGAGCATGTCGTCTTGCCTTCGCCCGCTGAGGTTGAGGTAATCACAACGGTTTTTGCAAGCTGCTTCGGTTGTCCCACGCGAAGGGCGGTGCGAATGCTTCGGAATGCTTCGTTAAAGACCGAGCCGTCATTTTTTACGACGTAATTGGCAATGTCGAATGTTTGTCCTCCCTTGAAGGGCATGTCCTTCACTGTCGCTAGATTCGGAATAGCCGCGATGACGGGAAGCCCAAACTGACGTTCGGCGTCATCGCGGACCAATACACCCTTTTCGCGCGATTCAAGGAAGAAGGCGGTCGCACCGCCGGCTGCCAGCGTACCAAGAAGCGCAATCAGGGCGAATACCACCGGGTTGGGTGAGGATGGAAGCTGCGGCGTCAACGCTTTGGCGATGACATAGGCTTGGCTCTTTTCGGTGCCTGCCGTCGCCAGCTCCGAGCGATAACGCTCGAGGAACACCTGATAGAGATCGCGCGCGCTCTGCGCCATTCGTTCGAGTTCGTTCAGGCGCACCGAGGCGTCGTTGCCCGCAACCAGGCGGCCCTGAGCCCGGTTCAGCGCCGATTCCAACGCCGCGACGCGGTTGCTGGCGATCGACACGTCGCTCCTGATCCCTTGCTGTATCCTTGAGGTTTCGCGATTGAGATCCGCGCGAATGGAGGCGAGCTGCGTTTCCACTCGGACACTCTCGGGGTGACTGGGGCCATAGCGTTCGGCCAGCCTGGCGCGTTCGGCGGAAAGCTGCGCTGCTTGGAGGCGCAGGTTCCTGATGAGATCGGAATCGCTGACCATGGTGCCCGAGTCGTTCGAGTTGGCTCGCGCCTGTCCCTGGGCAACGGCCAGTTCGGCGCGCGCCTGTGCAAGCTGCGTATTCAGATTGCCGATTTCGTCCTGCACTGCGGTTCCGTCGCTGCCGATGTTCACTAGGCTGTTAGCGGCTTTGTAGCGCGCTACCGCGCTTTCGGCCTCGATCACGTTGTTGCGCAGGCCATCCAGCCTGCCTTCCAGAACCGAAATGTCGCCGGTTCGCGTCGATTCCGCCGTAACGACTTGGCGATTGATATAGGCATCGACGACATCGTTGGCGACGCGGGCAGCCACGTCCGGATCCCGGGAACTGTAGATCACCTCAATCACGTAAGACGCGCCCTGACGCTGCGCGGTCAGCTTGCTGAGGATGCGATCGGCGGCTTCGCCTACAGAGATCGGCGCCGGCTTTTTGCCATTGGTGGCTGCGTTGACGAATGCCACGTCTTCGTTGAGCTTCTGGGATTCGACCGCGCGACGTACCACTTCGGGGGAGAGCAGGATCGTTACCTCGGTATCGACAGATGGCATGTCGATAAGGACGTTCGAATTGCCTTCGCTGGGCGTGGTTATTACGCGGTCGGCCGTGCGTTCTAGACCTACCAAGGCAACTGCGTCGAAGCGCTTGTCGCTGAAAATGAAGATCGCGGCCACCACGGCAAGTACGATCAGTACCGCACCCAGCACTGCCCATTTGCGTCGTGTCAGCGCATCCATGATGGCGCGAAAATCGATGAGATTCTTGGCACCGCCCTCATCACTAGGTGCGCCGTAGGGGTAATCGGGAATCAGTCCGACCTTTTGCGTGTTTTTGCCATCATGAATCAAAGGTCAGGCCCTGATGCGATATTTTCATGGGAACCAAGCTGCTATCGAAAGGCATTTCAGGCAAGAGGCGTAACCCTTTCGGTCCAAAATTGGCCCGATTGCTCGATCCGGGATATGCAAAAGCAAGCTATCTCGCTATCGCAGCATTTTCCACTTACATGCGCTGCAGAACAAGGTCCAGCCGAATATCAGCGGCTAGTGGCGTTCACTGTCCATCCAAGCCTAAATATCGATCCTATCCAGCACCACCACAGATGATCCGGCATAGGAACTGCTGGCATTCAGCACCTGATCTGGGTGGGCGACCAGCGTGCCGACAGTCAGAGTCACGGGGCCGTCTTCGGCTCGGAATACCGGCACAGTTGGATCACCCTTTAGGACCAGAGTCTCGATATAGACGGCGGAAGCATTGTTGGCTCCCCCCTTCGCGATAATGGCGACAAAGCGGTGCGTCCCCATCTCGATCAGCCCATGCGACTGCGAGGACCAAAGCTTGATGCCTTCACGGCAATTTTCGAGATAGACGTTGTCGACCGTGACATCGCCCTTGATATCAAGGCAAGCATCGCTGGCGTTAGCAACTCGGCCATTGCGGATTGTGCCGTTGTAGCCCCGTTCTGTCGAGATGCCGTCGACGTTTTGGTAATTGCTGCCTGCCGCCATCCACAGGTCGCGGAAATCGAACCGGTCGATTGTAAAAGTGCCGGTATCGGCGCTTTTCTTGCCTTTTAGCGCGATCGCCGCCCATGCGTCCTTCGCATTAGGGGCAGGTGAGGTGGTGTCGCCAGCGAAGACGAGATCTTGCATGACGGCCGTCAGGAAACCGCCCGATGTGTTAACGATGCCGAGGCCATAGGTTGCGTCGGCCTTTCCCATTGATATCGCGATCCTGTCGACCGTGATGTAATCGAGCGAGCGTCCGCGCATAATCGGACCAAAGTCGCGCGCGACGATATCGCTCATCATCAGATTAGACACGTCGTCCGCACGTACCAGAATGGTGCCGCGTTCGATCTTCATGTCCGAAACGTCGACACTGTGACTGGAGGTGTATATCGTCCTAGGCGTTTCGAATGCGAGCCCGCTTGGTACGGCAGGGGCTGCGATATTCGGCATCACGAAACCTGGCACGGGCGCATCAGAAGCAGGTGACGGCATTGAGGAGGGCGAAGGCGTTTCAGAAGGTGTGGCCGTCGGCGCCGGAGAGGGTGTGGGCGTAGGCAGCGGTTTGGCGTTTGACGTTGATCCGCTGGAACCTTCCGTCGAGATCGTCACGGACGCTGTCGACTGGCGATCGCCGCTGCCGCCGCCGCACGAAGCAAGCATGAAGGTAATGGCCACTAAGCTGGCGAAAGGGATCCGGGGCGATGAAGCGCTTGTGCTGGCCATACGCGATCTAGTCGCGAATTTGTCTTACGATGGAGTTTCGGCAAATGGTAAAGGGTCGGTTTACCGGCAAGTGCAGGCACGAACCAGATCGCTCAGCGTGCTTTTACGGGGTAAGTTTATGTACTTATCTAGTAGCCATCCTCGATCACGGTTAACCTCTCGCTAATTCGTTGTCAGTCGCAATAGCGAGGCTACGTAGTGTGCCTACTTCCGGAAGATCACTGCCGAAAGTGCTGAAATGGCACGCGAGAAAAGTCCTGATCGACAGCGAGGGGCACGTAGGTCATCGCAGCGAACCCGAAGCTTAGGACGAGTGACGGAATTTGTGATGGTTCAACGCTTTTGCACGAGGGGGCACTCGCGGCGATGCTCCGGATAGCTGTTGTCGGTCTGCGCGGTATGACGAACGTCATTGGCGGTATCGAAACCCACTGCCGCAGCCTTTATCCTGCCTTAGCGCGCAAGCGGCCCGATTTCGGCCTGACGATTTATCAACGGAACGCCTATCACCACGAAAATGCGAGTTTCCCACCCAATCTGACGGTGCGCTCAATCTGGGCTCCGCGGAGACGCGCTGCCGAGGCTTGCCTTCATACACTGTTTGCAATCCTTGCTGCCAGAATCACGGTGCGTCCGCAGATATTGCACATTCACGCGATCGGGCCAGGCATATGGACCCCGCTCGCGCGGCTGTTAGGCATGCGGGTGATCGTAACGATCCATGCGCGCGATTATGATCGCCCCAAGTGGAGTTGGCCCATCGTAGCCGGTCTTAGGCTCGGCGAAAATTTAAGTTGCCGCTTTGCAGATGCCGTCGTTTGCGTCAGCCAAGCGGGTCTCGAAGATATCAGCGCCCGCCATCCGCGCCGCGCGGCACGCTTCCACGCCATTCCGCACGGCCTTGACCCGCCCCTCGATCCTGAAGGGGCAGGCGCCGAGGTGCTGGAGGAGCTGGGCGTCCAGCCAGGCCGATATCTGCTGGCCGTAGGCCGGTTCGACAGGACGAAGCGCTTCCACGACCTGGTCTGCGCCCGGGAACAACTGGGGAAGGATGCCATGCCCCTAGTCATCGTGGGCTCTGCTGTGGGCGACCGCGAGGTCTTCGCTGATCTTGCTGGTGAAGGCGTGGTGCTTGCCGGTCCGCGCTTTGGCGACCAGCTGGTGCAGCTTTATCGCAATGCATCGCTCTTCATTCACCCGTCGCAGATGGAAGGTTTCGGGCTTGTGGTGCTCGAGGCACTGAACATCGGGATCCCGATCGCGCTGTCTGATCTTCCGCAGCACCGAGAATTCGGCCTGGCCGATCATTGCTATTTCCCGGTGGGCGATATCGCCGCCATGGCGAGAATAATGGCAAAGGAAGATCACGCAGCCTTCCGGCCGGTCCGTCAATCCGCCCAGCTTGCCCGCTTCGCACAGGCGGGTATGGTCGAGAAGTACGAACGGCTGATCGAGGAGGTAGGGACGGCCGGGTTAGGCCGACCATAGCAGTCGGTCATCTGGCGGAAGTTGTGTCAGTATTGAGCGACGGTTCTTTCTTGGGGGATTCGCTGATGCGCCTGCGCGCCTTATCGCTAAGATCTTCGCACAAGGCCGGATTACTCGAAAGACGCGCAATACCTTTCGCAAGCGCCCGTGTGTCATGCATCGGCATCACCAAGTTGGCCGCAAGCTCGTCCAAGCGCGTAGTCCGACCTTAAAATTGTTTTGACAACAATACCGCAAGGAAGTGACGGGCCGTATCATTTGGGACAAGTCCAGCCTTGATCGACCTTGGCTCAATAGGATGGTCGCAAACCCGATCAAACGATTTGCGATTCATCCGGGGACATAGTTTAAGCTTGATTGACGCGGCAGTGCCAGCATCCGATGGCACAATTCGTCAGGGGGGAACAACACCGCCTTTCTACGATCCTAACTGCCTCAATATCTAAGGGTATTGTGAATGAAGATCACCGTTTTCGGCCTGGGTTACGTCGGCCTGTCCAATGCCGTGCTGCTGGCGCAGCACAACGAAGTCGCCGCCGTCGACATCTCGAGCGAACGGGTCGCCATGCTGAACGACCGGCGATCCCCGATCATCGATGCAGAGCTCGAGGATTTCCTCGCGGCCCGCACGCTCGACCTGACCGCGACGATGGATGCGGACGCAGCGCTGGAAGGGGCCGATTACGTGCTGGTGGCAACCCCCACCAATTACGACGTCGATACCAACATGTTCGACACCTCTTCGGTCGAGGACGTGATCCGCATCGCCACCAGGATCGCCCCGCAGGCGACCATCGTCATCAAGTCGACGATCCCGGTGGGTTTCGTACAGGACGTGCGCGAAAGGCTGGGCACCGAAAACGTGATCTTCAGCCCCGAATTCCTGCGCGAAGGGCGCGCGCTGTGGGACAATCTGTACCCGTCGCGCATCATCGTGGGCGAACGGTCCGAACGCGCGCGCGTCTTTGCCGGCCTGCTGGTGCAAGGCGCGGAGAAGCAGGACATCGACGTCCTGTTCACCGATGCGGATGAGGCGGAGGCGATCAAGCTGTTCGCCAATACCTATCTCGCCATGCGGGTCGCCTTCTTCAACGAGCTGGACAGCTATGCGATCTCTGGCGGGATGGATACGCGCCAGATCATCGACGGGGTCTCCCTCGACCCGCGCATCGGCGAACACTACAACAATCCCAGCTTTGGCTATGGCGGCTATTGCCTGCCCAAGGATACCAAGCAGCTGCTGGCCAATTATTCCGAGGTTCCGCAGAACCTGATCCGCGCGATCGTGGACGCGAACCGCACGCGCAAGGATTTTCTGGCCGACCAGATCATCGCCCGCAAGCCGCGCAAGGTCGGCGTGTTCCGCCTGGTGATGAAGGCGGGATCGGACAATTTCCGCCAGTCGTCGATCCAGGGCATCATGAAGCGCATCAAGGCCAAGGGGGTCGAAGTCATCGTCTACGAACCCGCGATGGAGGAGGAGCGCTTCTTCGGATCGCGGGTGATCCGCGACCT
>JAPYSD010000051.1 GCA_029936705.1 Croceicoccus sp.
TCCTCGCCCTGCGCGTTGATCAGATATTCGCCGTAATAGATCTTTTCGCCGGTCGCGGGATCGCGGGTAAAGGCGACGCCGGTGGCGCTGGTCTCACCCATGTTGCCGAAGACCATCGCCTGGATGTTCACTGCCGTGCCCCAGCCGCCGGGAATGCCGTTCAGCCGGCGATAGATCTTGGCGCGTTCCGAATCCCAGCTTCCGAAGACGGCCGCAATCGCGCCCCACAGCTGGTCGTTCACGTCCATGGGGAACGGCTTGCCCAGTTCGCTTTGCGTGATGGACTTGTACTGCGCGACAAGCGCCTTCCAGTCTTCGGCGGTCAATTCGATGTCGGCGGAATAGCCGTTGTCTTCCTTGGCGATTTCCAGCGCTTCCTCGAACAACCCGTGGTCGAGGCCCAGAACGACGTCCGAGTACATCTGGATGAAGCGGCGATAGGAATCCCACGCAAAACGCTCGTCCCCTGATACCGCGGCCAGGCCCTCGACAGTCTCGTCGTTCAGGCCGAGGTTGAGCACCGTGTCCATCATGCCGGGCATCGAAACCCGCGCGCCGGAACGGACCGAGACGAGGAGCGGATCGGCGGGATCGCCGAACTTCTTGCCGACGGTCTTCTCGATATGGGTGAGCGCGCTGGCGACGTCGGCGCGCAGCTTGTCGTCGAAATTCGCACCCTCGGCCAGGTACTTGACGCACATCTCGGTCGTGATCGTGAAGCCAGGGGGGACAGGCAGCCCGATCGAGGCCATCTCGGCGAGGTTCGCGCCCTTGCCGCCGGTGATCGTCTTGTCCCGCGCGCGCGGATCGTCGGAGACTGCGCCGCCGCCGAAGGTGTAAACATACTGCGCCATCTGGTCTCGAGCTCCCTGACCTGTTCTATTTATCTATCTTGCATTGCAGCAGCGTAATTGGAACTGCCCACAAGCGTTAGACCGCTTGCCTGTCCCTCCACCGGCTGAAACCGTTGATACGCTTCATTTCAGCTCTCGATCCGGGAAAAGTCGGCGACCTTGTGCACTGCAGCGCGAAAGCGGTCCAGCAGGGCCAGCCTCGCCTCACGCGTCGCCGGGTCGGGGTCGTTCACCGTGACGTCGTCGAAGAACGCGTCGATCGGCCCCCGCAGGGATGCGAGTGCGGCCATCGCTTCCTCGAACCGCTCCTGCTCCACGGCATCGCTGGCGGCCGGCGCGGCCTTGTCCAGGGCAGCGATCAGCGCAGCCTCGGCAGGTTCGGGCGCGTGATTGGGCTGCACATGGCCGCGCTGCGCCACGATCGACCCCAGTTCGGGATCATCGACGAGCGCAAGCGGATCCTCCTCGCCGGTACGGGCGATGCGGTCGTCGGTGCCCTTGTAGCCTTCCTTCTTCAGGATATTGGCGGCGCGCTTGTACCCGGCCAGCAGGTTCGCGCCGTCTTCGGTTTCCATGAAGCTTTGCAGCGCGTGAACGCGGGCCAGCAGGCGCATCAGATCATCCTCCTCACCCAAAGCGAACACGGCGTCGATCAGGTCGTGACGAACCCCGGCCTCGCGCTGCTGGACCTTCAGTCGATCCGCGAAGAATTCGAGGAGATCGCCCTCTGCGATGGCAAGGCGCAGCCCGTTCTGCGTGACCGTGCGGATGACCCCGAGGGCGGCACGGCGCAAGGCGAACGGGTCCTTCGATCCGGTCGGCTTCTCGTCGATCGTGAAGAAACTGCGCAGCGTATCCAGCTTGTCCGCCAGCGAGACTGCCACCGTGACCGGTGCGGTCGGGACATCGTCGCCCTGCCCCACCGGCTTGTAATGATCGCGGATCGCGTCGGCGACCGCGTCGGGCAAACCTTCGGCGCGGGCGTAATAGCCGCCCATAAGCCCCTGGAGTTCGGGAAATTCCCCGACCATTTCGGTGACGAGGTCAGCCTTGGCAAGGCGCGCGGCCAATTCCGCCTGTTCGGGATCGGCGCCGGGGACGATGCACTGTTCCGCCAGCCAGCGGGCCAGCGTCGCCACCCGTTCCACCTTGTCGGCGACGGTGCCCAGCTTTTCGTGGAAGGTGATGCGCGCCAGCTTCGCGGCCTGCTGCTCAAGCGGGACCTTACGGTCGGTGTCCCAGAAGAAGCGCGCATCGGACAGTCGCGCGGCCAGGACCTTGCGGTTGCCGTCCACCACCACGGCGGGATCGGTGGCAGTGATATTCGCGGTGCAGACGAACGCGTTGGCAAGCGTGCCCGATCCGTCCTCGCACACGAAATATTTCTGGTTCACGCGGGCGGTCAGCTGGATGACCTCGGGCGGGACTTCCAGATACGCCTCGTCGAAGCGGCCCAGCAGCGGTTCGGGCCACTCGGTCAGGCCGGCATTCTCGATCACCAGCCCTTCGTCCTCGACCAGTGTCAGATTGGCTGCTTCCGCCACTTCGCGGGCTTTGGTGCGGATGATGTCCTGCCGTTCCTCGTGATCGACGATCACGTGGCACGCTCGCAGCTTTTCGGCATAATCCTGCGCGCCCCCGATGGTGACGTCGCCGCTGTGTTGAAACCGGGGGCCGCAAGTCGCATAGCCCGAGGCGATCCCGCCGACTTCGCATTCGACCAGCGTTTCGCCCAGAATGGTGACGATGCCCTGCAGCGGGCGGACCCAGCGCAGGCTTTCGGTGCTGATCGACGCTTCGCCCCAGCGCATCGACTTGGGCCAGGGAAAGGCGCGGACGATTGACGGGATCGACTCGGCCAGCACGTCGGCCACGGCGCGGCCGGGCACGTTCCTGACGACGAACCAGGTGTTGCGGCCCTTCACCTCGCGCAGTTCCAGCTGGTCGCGGGTCACGCCGTTCTTCTTGCAGAACCCGTCGATGGCGGCATCGGGCGCGCCTTCGGGCGGTCCCTTGGCTTCTTCGCTGACGGCTTCGGTTCGTTCGGGCAAGTCCGCTGCGATCAGTGCCAGGCGGCGCGGCGTGCTCCACACGGTGATCGCGCCATGCGCCACGCCCGCCGCCGCCATCTCGGCCCTGAACAGGCGTTCGAGGTCGGCGCGGGCGCCTGCCTGCATGCGCGCGGGGATTTCCTCGCATAGCAGTTCGAGCAGAAAGTCGGTCATGCCGCCCACTCCGGGTAATCCGCCGCCCACTGGTCGGCATGCCTTGCCATATAGGCCTCGCACGACCCGCGCGCGAGGTCGCGGACCTGCCCCATGTAGCTGGCACGCTCCTGCACGCTGATCACGCCGCGTGCCTGCAGCAGGTTGAAGATATGGCTCGCCTCGATCGCCTGCTCGTACGCGGGAATCGGCAGGCCCTTGTCGAGGCACAGGCGGCATTCGGCCGCTGCCTTGCGGAACAGGTCGAACAGCGCGTCGGTGTCCGCCACCTCGAAGTTCCAGGTGCTCATCTGGCGCTCGTTATCGAGGAACACGTCGCCATAGCTGACGCCTTGGGAATTGAATGTCAGGTCGTACACGTTGTCGACGCCCTGGATATACATCGCCAGCCGTTCCAGGCCATAGGTGAGCTCGCCCGCGACGGGCTTGCAGTCATAGCCGCCCATCTGCTGGAAATAGGTGAACTGCGTCACTTCCATCCCGTCGCACCAGACTTCCCAGCCCAGCCCCCACGCGCCCAGCGTCGGGCTTTCCCAGTCATCCTCGACAAAGCGGATGTCGTGCTTCAGCGGGTCGACGCCGATGACGCGCAGGCTGTCGAGATACCAGTCCTGGATCTGCGGCGGGCTGGGCTTCAGGATGACCTGGTACTGGTAATAGTGCTGCAGCCGGTTGGGGTTTTCGCCATAGCGCCCGTCGGTCGGTCGGCGGCACGGCTGGACGAAGGCGGCGTTCCACGGCTGCGGACCCAGTGCGCGCAGTGTCGTGGCAGGGTGGAAAGTGCCCGCCCCCATGCGCATATCATAGGGCTGAAGGATCAGGCATCCCTTCGCGCTCCAGTATTCGTGGAGCGTGAGGATCATGTCCTGAAACGACAGGACGCCAGGAGACGACATGGTGGAAGAGGCGCTTTCGTTCATCGCCGGGGCAATGGCGAAGCGCTAGGAAACCGTCAACTGCCGTTGTTGTATGCGCGGTCCCCGACAAGGTGGATCGGCCCAGAAAGGATGATGACTCAGTGACGATAAAGCGGGTTGCAAGGGCATTTCGGGGTCTGGTTGCGCGGTTCGCGGCGCCCATCGCGGGACTCGGGCTGCTGGCCGGTCCGCAGGCGGCCATGGCCGAGGAAATGGTGGAACTGGACCGCAGCGACGCGGATCCGGCGCTGTGGAAGCTGTCGGACGACGACACCACGATCTGGCTGTTCGGCACGATGCACGCGCTCAAGCCCGACCTCGTCTGGTTCGACGACGCGGTCAGCGAGGCCTTTGCCGGGTCGGACGAGCTGGTGATCGAGATGCTGGAGCCCGATGCGGCCACCATGCAGCAGGTGATCGGGTCCAGCGCGGTCTATACCGACGGCAGCACCCTGTCCGACCGGCTGAGCAGCGAGCAGCGCATGCAGCTGGCCGAAGCGGCGGCGTCGCTGGGCCTCCCCATGCAGGCGCTCGACCGGATGAAGCCGTGGTTCGCCGCCGTGACACTCAGCGCCGCGCCGCTCGCGAAGCTGGGCTATGATCCGAAAAAGGGCGCAGAGGCGGTGCTTCAGGGCAGCGCCCGGGAACAGGGCAAGGCCATCGCCGGGCTGGAGACTTTCGAGGAACAGATGGGCTTCTTTTCGCAACTGCCGGAGGAGCAGCAGATCTCGTTCCTGATGGACGCGGCAGGGTCGATGGCGGAAGCGGGCGAAGTCTATGCCGAATCCGAACGAGCCTGGGGCGTGGGCGATGTCGTCGCGACCGAGCGGCTGATCAACGACAGCCTGCAGGAAACGCCCGAGGTCTATGACGTGCTGATCAAGGGCCGGAACCGCGAATGGGCCGACTGGATCCAGAACCGCATGGCGCAGCCGGGCAACGTGTTCCTGGCAGTCGGTGCGGGGCACCTCGCAGGCCCCGACAGCGTCCAGTCCGTCCTGGCCCAGCGCGGCCTGACGGTCGAGCGGGTGGACTATTGAGCGCCATGTCCCGGTTTCTTCGCAGCCTGTTGCTGCTGACGCTGGCCGCACTGGCGGCGGCCTGCGGCAAGGCGGACGGACCAGGCGGCCAGCCCGCGCTCTACCGCGTCGATCCGCCGGGAGCGTCAGCAGATTCCGCGCCCGCGGGATGGCTGTTCGGCACGATCCACGCCCTTCCCCCCGAATCGCAATGGCGCCGGCCCGCGATCGACGATGCCCTGCGCGATTCGGGCGTGCTGATGGTCGAGGTCGCCGACCTCGATCCCGCCGCCGTGCGCGAGACCTTTGCCCGCCTGTCCATCGATCCCGACCTCCCGCCGCTCGATCAGCGCATATCGCCCGAATACCGCGACGAGCTTGACGAGCTGCTGGACGAGACCGGCGTGAACGCGCAGCAGTTCCGCACCGTCGAGAGCTGGGCGGCGGCGATTACCCTGTCGGCGCTGGTGCAGGCGCAATCGGGCATGGACAGCCAGGCGGGCGTGGACCGGTCGCTGATCGCGGAATACGCCCCCCGCCCGGTCAAGGGGCTTGAGACGGTGCAGCAGCAGTTCGCGATCTTCGACCGGCTGGACGAGGATGCGCAGCAGGACCTGCTGGAATCCATGCTGAGCGACAAGGACAGCGATCCGCGCGAGATGACCGATGCGTGGCTGGCTGGGGATACGCAGGCGCTGGCGGGCCTGATGGACATGGGACTGGGCGACAGCGATGCCGACCGTTCGCTGCGCCAGGCGTTGCTGACCGATCGCAACCGGCGATGGGTGGACCCGATCGTCACTGCCATGGAACAGGGGCAGCAGCCCTTCGTGGCGGTCGGCGCAGGACATATCGGCGGTTCGGACGGGCTGATCGCCTTGCTCGAGGCGCGCGGATGGACCGTCACCCCGGTCCGCTAGGGGCGGTTTCGCCTTGCCTTCATGGCCCATCCCATCTATGGGCGCGCCCTTCCCGCACTGCATGGTCATCCCTGGAGGCGTTCGGCGCGGGATTTGTTGAACCCATTTTCATGTAAAGGTCCAAGGTAATGAGCGATCAGCTGACCCTGGCGGCCGAGACGCGCGACAAGGCAGGCAAGGGAGCCTCCCGCGCACTGCGTCGTGACGGCCGTGTCCCCGCTGTGATCTACGGCGGCAAGGAAGAACCCACCACCATTCACGTCGAGGAGCGCGCCCTTGTGAAGCTGCTCGGCACCGGCCACTTCTCCAACTCGATCGTGATGGTCGATGTCGGCGGCAAGTCGGTCCGCACCCTTCCCAAGGACGTCGCACTTCACCCGGTGACCGACCGCCCGCTGCATGTCGATTTCCTGCGCCTCAGCAAGAATTCGAAGGTCGACGTGGCCGTTCCGGTCGTCTTCACGAACGAGGAAGCATCGCCCGGCCTGAAGCGCGGCGGCGTCCTCAATGTCGTGCGGCACGAGCTGGAGCTGGTCTGCGAAGCGGACAAGATCCCCGACCAGATCGAGATCGACGTCACCGGCAAGGATGTCGGCGATTCGATCCACATCAGCCACGTGACCCTGCCCAAGGGCTCGGAAAGCGCGATCACCGACCGCGACTTCACCATCGCCACGCTGGTCGCTCCTTCGGCCCTGAAGAAGAGCGAAGGCGCCGAGGCGAATGCCGACGAAGCCGACAATGCGCAGGACGTTCCGGCGACGGAACAGAACGCCGAGGAGTGATCCTCTTCTCGTTCTGACGCGAAAAACACGAAACGCCGGTCCTGTCGATGCAGGGCCGGCGTTTTCTTTTGCGCGATTAACCGCTAACGGCCCTTGCCATGCAGTTATGGGTAGGTCTGGGCAATCCGGGCGCGAAATACGCGCTCAATCGGCACAATGTCGGCTATATGGCGTGCGACACCATCGCCGAGGTGCACGGCTTTGCGCCGCCGCAGAAGAAATTCCAGGGCTGGCTGTCCGAAGGCCGCATCGGCAGCGAAAAGGTGCTGCTGCTGAAACCCGCCACATTCATGAACGAAAGCGGGCGCAGCGTGGGCGAGGCCCTGCGCTTCTACAAGCTGTCGCCTGCCGACCTCACCGTGTTTCATGACGAGCTGGACCTGGCGCCGATGAAGGTGAAGGTGAAGCAGGGCGGCGGCACCGCGGGGCACAACGGGCTGCGCAGCATCGACCAGCATTTGGGCAGGGAATTCCGCCGCATTCGCATCGGCATCGGCCACCCCGGCCACAAGGACCGCGTCACCGGCCACGTGCTGGGCAATTACGCCAAGGCGGAGCAGGACGACCTGGCCGAGATGCTGGGCGCCATCGCGTCGGAAGCCGAATGGCTGGCCAGTGGCGACGACGTGCGTTTCATGAACGATGTCGCGCTGCGCCAGCAGTGATCGCCGGTCAGCGGGCGTTAAGCGCGTTTCCGGCATAAGGCAGGCGGCTGTTCGGCAGGACCGCCGGACGTAGCCAACTGGAATTCGCAAGGCCATGGGTCATCCGGCCCCTTGCAACAACCGGCCCGACTTGCTTGAATGGGCCTCCCCCTCGGGAAACGTGCCAATGACAGGTTCGCGAACCTGCGGCGCAATTCAGGCATCGGCAACAGCATGCCCGGCCCCCGCCGGAATGCGCCGTATCGTTTTGGACAGAACAAGGACTGAATGAATGAAATTTGCCAAGCTCGCCGCCGCCGCCGCGGCGCTCGCCATCGTGCCCGCCACTGCCCATGCGCAGGAAGCCGCCCCCGCCGCAGCCCCCGCGGCTGTCGAGGTGACGCAGGGCGCATCGGTGACCGGCAATGACGGCAACCCGATCGGCACCGTCGGCCAGGTGACCGCCGATGCCGCCATCGTGAACACCGGCTCGCACGAGATTCCGCTGCCGCTGAACGCGTTCGGCAAGGACGAGAACGGCCTGACCCTCAACATCACCAAGACCGAGCTGGACACTGCCTTCGCGCAGCAGATGGCCGAGGCCAAGGCCGCGCTCGACGCCGCGATGGTCGCGGGCGCCGCTGTCGGCACCGCGGATTCGCAGCCGCTGGGCACCATCGACACGGTCGAGGGCGACAATGTCGTGCTCGCGCTTGCCGGTGCGGACCAGAAGGTCACGCTGGGCAAGGAGATGTTCGCGCTCGACAACAATGGCGGCGTGATCGTGCTGGCGACGCTGGCCCAGATCCAGCAGGCGATGCCTTCGGAAGGCTAAGCCGCGATTGAAGGGACCGGCCGGCGATGGCCGCGTGAAAACCGCACCTCCACTGGCAAACTGAGACTGGCTATTTCGGGCGTCACCGCCTATCGGGCCAGCCAGACCAGAGATCGGAGTTCAAGATGGGTTTTCGTTGCGGCATCGTCGGCCTTCCTAATGTCGGCAAGTCGACGCTTTTCAACGCGCTGACCGAGACGCAGGCCGCGCAGGCGGCGAACTATCCCTTCTGCACGATCGAACCCAATGTCGGGCAGGTCGGCGTTCCCGATGAGCGGCTGGACAAGATCGCCGCCATCGCCAAATCCGAAAAGATCATCCCCACCCAGCTGGCCTTCGTCGACATCGCGGGCCTGGTAAAGGGCGCGTCCAAGGGCGAAGGGCTTGGCAACCAGTTCCTCGGCAACATCCGCGAGGTGGACGCAATCGTCCACGTCCTGCGCTGTTTCGAGGATGACGACATCCAGCACGTTGCCAACAAGGTCGATCCCATCGCCGATGCCGAGGTGGTGGAAACCGAACTGCTGATGAGCGACCTGGAAAGCCTGGAAAAGCGCGTTCCCGCCGCCGCCAAGCGTGCGACCGGCGGCGACAAGGAATCGAAGATCGCCGCCAGCGTTCTGGGCCAGGCCATGGAACTGCTGCGCGAGGGCAAGCCCGCCCGCCTGACCGAGCCGAAGGACGACGAGGAGGCCCGCGTCTTCGCGCAGGCGCAGCTGCTGACCGCCAAGCCCGTGCTCTATGTTTGCAACGTGGCCGAGGAAGACGCCGCCGAGGGCAACGCCCTGTCGGCAAAGGTGTTCGAGAAGGCCGCCGCCGAAGGCGCGCAGGCCGTCGTCGTGTCCGCCGCGATCGAGAGCGAGATCGTCGCCATGGCGCCCGAGGACCGCGCCGAGTTCCTGGAAGCCATCGGGCTTGAGGAAAGCGGCCTCGCCCGCGTGATCCGCGCCGGCTACGATCTGCTGAAGCTCAAGACCTTCTTCACCGCCGGTCCCAAGGAAACCCGCGCCTGGACCTTCCCGTCCGGGTCGAAGGCCCCGCAGGCCGCGGGCGAGATCCACACCGATTTCGAACGCGGCTTCATCCGTGCCGAGACCATCGCCTTTGACGACTATGTCACGCTGGGCGGCGAAAGCGCCGCGCGCGAAGCGGGCAAGTTGCGGCAGGAGGGCAAGGAGTATGTCGTGCAGGACGGCGACGTGATGCACTTCAAGTTCAACGTCTGACAAAACACGGCCCGACCCGCGTCGGGCACTTTTCGGCGTTCCGCCCGTTCCCTTGGCACTTATCAGTCAATCCGGGGGAACAATCACATGGTCGACAAATCCGAAAAATTCCGCTGGCTCGTCAGGGTCGGCTATTTTTCACGCGCCATTCTGTACACGCTGATCGGCGTTATCGCGCTGACCAGTGTCGGCAACATCCAGCAGGGCACGAACGGCGTGTTCCGCGCGATCGAGGATTTCCCGGCGGGTATCTTCATCCTCTGGCTGCTTGTCGTGGGACTGACGGCGTACGGCTTGTTCCGCCTCGCCTCGACCTTTTTCGATATCGAGAATCACGGCAGCGACAAGAAGGGCATCGCCCAGCGCATCGGCCACGCGGGCAGCGCCATCGGCCATTTCGCGCTCGCCTATTCCGCCTACAAGTTCGCGACCAATTCCGAAAGCGGATCGGGCGGCGGTGCGCAGGAAGCCGCTTCGGGCGTTCTCTCGTTCCCCTTCGGTGACGTGGTGCTCGGGCTGCTGGGTCTCTGCTTCCTCGGCACCGCGGTGTTCCAGGCCAAGAAGGGCATCACCGGCAGCTTCATGAACCGCATCAGCGCGCAGGCTCCCGACGTCACGCGCTGGCTGGGCGGTGCGGGCTACCTGGCGCGCGCCATCGTCTTCGTCGTCATCGGCTGGTCGCTGATCCGCTCGGGCTGGTTCTCCAGCAGCGGGAACGTGAAGACCCTGGGCAATGCAGTCGCCAGCCTTGCAGATGACGGTATCTGGTTCACGCTGACCGCCGTCGGCCTGCTGCTCTTCGGTCTCTTCAGCTTCGTGCTGGCACGTTACCGGATCATTCCGGACATGGACGCATCGGGCAGCACCCCGGCGTTCCGCGCAGGCTGAACGTCACGCTCCGCACTGGAGCGTGCCCTCCGCCTCGTAGACCGTCTTGCCCTTGTTGTTGCTGATCCTGAGCGAACCCGGCCAGCTGGTGGATTCCAATCCGCTCTGCTCGCCGGTTTCGCCGGATTGCTTCAGTTCGAAGGCATAATCGCTACCCGAATAGTTTTGCCAGCTGTCGAGCGGAAGCGACGCACCGCCCTTGTCGGGCGAAAGCGTCACGATCTCGCCGTCCAGCTTGAGGAAACCGCGGTCCGGCTGCGCAAGCGCGATAACCGACAGGCTGTTCTGCGGCGCGAACCCGCAGCCCGCGCCGAACAGGTCGTTCTTCTCGATGTCGGTATAGGAAATCCGCTGGGGATCGACGGGCACGGCGGGGGGATTGTCGTGCTTGGCGCGGATCTCGGCCACGTCGGCGGCTTCCTGCGCGGGATCGCGTTCCTCGCCGCAAGCCGCGGTCAGCAGTGCGGGCACGGCGATCGCCGCCAGCATCATTCCCCTCATCATCAGTCTCTTTTCCCGTTCTATTTTCGTCCGAAAAGCTTCTCGACGTCGCCCATGGACAGCTTGACCCATGTCGGGCGTCCGTGATTGCACTGGCCCGACCGCGGCGTGCGCTCCATCTCGCGCAGCAACGCGTTCATTTCCGCCACCGACAGGCGCCGCCCTGCCCTCACCGATCCGTGACAGGCCATGGTCGCCAGCACCAGGTCGAGCTTTTCGCCCAGCAGCAGCGCTTCGCCATTCTGCGCGATGTCGTCGGCGATATCCTGCAGCAGCGACTGGCAGTTCGCGCCCGACAAGGCCGCGGGCAGCGATCGGACAAGCATAGCGTCGGGACCGAAGCGCTCGACCCCGAGGCCCAGTTCGCCCAGCCGGTCGGCGGCGCTTTCGATCCGGTCGCAATCGCCTTCGTCCAGTTCGACGACTTCGGGCATCAATAGCGCCTGCGCCCGCGCCACGCCGCTATCGGCCCCCGCCGCGCGCAGCCGTTCAAGGGTCAGCCGTTCATGCGCCGCATGCTGGTCAACGATCACCAGCCCGTCCGACGCCTCGGCAACGATATAGGTTTCCGCGATCTGCCCTCGCGCGGCGCCCATCGGGAATTCGTCCACCTCTGGCGCGGCCATCGCGGCTTCTTCCGCCCGCGCCGATGGCTCCAGGATTGCCGCTTCCATGGCGCGAAAGGCGTTCTGCGCCGGGCTATGCGGGGCTGCCTGCTGCGGATGCGCGGCGAACATCGGGCGCTGCTCGCGCAGGGCCAGCGAAAGCGCGTCGCCGATGGGGGCCGCCATCGGTTCGGACTGCCACGCCGCCATCGCCTGCGCGGATGGCTGCTGCGCCGAACGCCGGTCGCCCGCCGACAGCGAATCGCGCAGACCGCCCACGATCAGCGAGCGCACGGCGGCGGCATCGCGGAACCGCACCTCGGTCTTGGCGGGATGCACGTTCACATCGACCTCGCTGGGCGGCACGGTCAGGAACAGCGCCAGCACCGCGTGACGGTCGCGCGCCAGCATGTCGGCATAGGCACCGCGCACCGCACCAACCAGCAGCCGGTCCTTTACCGGGCGGCCATTGACGAACAGGTACTGGTGATCGGCCACGCCCCGGTTGTAGGTCGGGAGTCCCGCAATGCCGGTCAGCCGCAGCGGTGCATCGACCGGTCCGCGCGCGCAATCGATGCTGACCGCATTGTCGGCCAGTTCGCGCGCGACCAGGCGCGACACGCGCGTTTCCAGGCTCTCGCCCGGC
>JAPYSD010000596.1 GCA_029936705.1 Croceicoccus sp.
GCCCAGGCTTACGGTGACGGCTTCGAGCGGGACGCCCATCATCTCTGCCGCGGTCTGCGCGATGATCGTATAGGTGCCCGTGCCGATGTCGGTCATGTCGGTCTCGACGATGACGCGCCCCTCGGGCGAGAGGCGGACGCGTGCGCCCGATTTCATCAGGATATGGTTGCGAAAGCCCACGGCCATGCCGGTGCCGACCATCCATTCGCCCTCGCGGCGCTGGCCGGGCCGGGGATACGCCTTGGCATCGCTCCAGCCGAATTCGGCGGCCCCGCGGCGCAGGCACTCGATCATCTGCCGCTGGCTGAACGGTCTGTCGGGCTTGACCGGATCGACCTGCGTGTCGTTCACGATGCGCAGTTCGACGGGGTTCATGTCGAGCTTTTCGGCAAGCTCGTCCATTGCGATTTCCAAAGCCATCAGGCCCGGTGCCTCGCCCGGTGCGCGCATCGCGTTGCCTTCCGGCAAATCGAGCACGCCCAGCCGCACCTGCGTCAGCCGGTTCTCACCCGCATAGAGCAATTCGGTCTGCGCGGTCGCTGTCTCGATATCGCCATTCGGCAGATTGCCGTTGACCGACACATGCGAGATCGCCGTCAGCTTTCCGTCCCGGCCCGATCCCAGCTTGATATGCTGGATGGTCGCGGGGCGGTGCGTGGTGTTGTTGAACACGAAGGGGCGCGGCAGCATGACCTTGACCGGCTTGCCGACCTGTTTCGCGGCCAGCGCGGCCATCACCGCGTCGGCGCGCAGGAACAGCTTCGATCCAAAACCGCCACCCAGATAGGGCGAATCCACCCTTACCTTGCCTTCCGGGATCTGCAGCGCGTTCGCCAGCGAAGTCTTGTTCCACTGGATCATCTGGTTCGACGTCCAGATCGTCACCTCGTCACCCGACCAGTCCGCGATGGTGGAATGGCATTCCATCATCGCATGGCTTTCGTCGGGCGTCGTATAAGTCTGGTCGACCGTCACCGCCGCCTTGCCGAAGGCCGCATCGAAATCGCCGTGCCGGACTTCGCTGTCTTCCTTGAGCGGGGCGGTCGGGGCGATGGCGGCAAGGTCGAACTGGCCGTCCTCGCGCTCGTACTTCACGCGGATCAGCGCGGTGGCGGCGCGGGCCTGCTCGAAACTGTCGGCCACCACCAGGGCGATTGCCTGGTGATAGTGCTGGATGACCGGACCGCCGAACAGGTTCGCCGTGTTGAACCCCATCAGGGGCACCGGTTCATGGTCGAGCGTCGACAGGATCCCCACAACGCCGGGCGCGGCCTTTGCCTCGGCCAGGTCCATCGACGCGATGCGGCCCTTGGCGATGGCAGAACCGAGGACATAGCCGTAAAGCTGCCCCTCGGCGACGTCATGGCGTTCATAGGCATAGGGCGCGAAGCCGGTCGTCTTGACCGGTCCGTCGATCCGGTTGGTCGACTTGCCGATCAGCTTCATGCGGTCGATCGGATTGGCGCCTGCGGGCTGGTCGAACTTCATGCCTCGTTTCCTTCTGCCCGTGCTTCCGCAAGGACTGCGGCCAGCGTGCGTTCCACCAGCGGTACCTTGAACGCGTTATCCTCGGTCGTGACGGCGCCTTGCGTCAGCACGCGGGCTGCCGCAGCCGCACCGTTGCGCAATTGCGCGTCGGCCGCGGCGCTGCGCCATGGCTTGGCGCCGACGCCGCCGACGGCAAAGCGTCCGGTGCCGTCGGGCTGGATCACCGCCGCGACGGACACCAGCGCGAATGCATAGGACGCACGGTCGCGCACCTTGCGATAGATGTGCTTGCCGCCCAGCGGACGGGGCAGCGTAACGGCAGTGATCAGCTCGCCCTTTTCAAGGACATTGTCCCGTTCGGGCGCGGATTCCCACGTGCGGTGGAAATCGGCGATGGGGATCACCCGCGTACTGCCGTCCGGCTTCACGGTTTCCACCCCGGCATCCAGCACGCGCATGGCCACCGCCATGTCGCCCGGATAGGTCGCGATGCACAGATCGCTGACCCCCAGTATGCCCAGCTGACGCGAATAGCCTTCAAGCCCGGCGCAGCCCGATCCGGGCGCGCGCTTGTTGCACGGCTGGTTGGTGTCGTAGAAATACGGGCAGCGCGTACGCTGCAGCAGATTGCCGGCTGTCGTCGCCTTGTTGCGAAGCTGGCCCGATGCGCCCGCCACGATCGCGCG
>JAPYSD010000597.1 GCA_029936705.1 Croceicoccus sp.
AGCGCCATCACGAGAAGCACCGCCACCAGCTTCGCGGGTGACGCGGGCGGGCGGTTAATCCGCTTGGCCTCCCGACTGACAATCCTGAAATACGGACGGCCAAAGGCGCCCCAAGGGCAGGGCGTTCCCGAAGTGTCGGGTCCAATCGGCCAATTGCCGCCAGCCTGTGGAAACTTTTGCCCCATTGAACGAGTTGCACAAGGGATCGAACGAAAGTGATTCAATCGAGTGGCCAAAACAGGCGCTTGTTACGTAATGCCGACACATCGGGAACACGCTTCGGCATATCGGGAACGTCCGGTCGACACTTCGAGAACGGCTCTTCGACCTTTCGGGAACGGATCACCGGCACTTCAGGAACGCGCCAATCCAGCGAATCGCCGGAAACAGCCGCCTGCAGAACCGTTCCGGGCGCTTAACTTATCTAAACCAATCTAAACCACTCTAACCCCTCAGAAATCCTTTGGGATTGTTGATTGGGGGGAAGGGCGCATACCCGCTTGCATCACACGCCAAGCTGCCACACCACGGACCGACAAATGGGCAAGAGGACCGAAAGCATGGACATATCCCGCCGCAACATGCTGATGGCCGCCGCAAGCGCTCCGCTGGCCATCAACGGCGTGGATGCGATCGCCACGACCTCTGAGCCGGATCAGGCCCCGACGGGCCTCGCGCAGCGCCCGCCGATGGGGTGGAACAGCTGGAACAGCTTTGCCGGGACCATCAACGAGGCGCAGGCCCTGGAAACCGCCGGGATCATGCGCGACCGCCTGCTGCCGCACGGCTATGACGTCTTCACCGTCGACATCCAGTGGTACGAGCCCGAGGCGAGCGGCTACGTCTATAACGAGAACCCGGTCCCCGCGCTCGACGCATGGGGCAGGCTGATGCCCGCGCCCAACCGCTTCCCGTCCGCCGGGGGAGGGGAGGGCTTTGCGCCGCTGGGGCGGCAGATCCACGCGATGGGGCTTAAATTCGGCATCCACGTCATGCGCGGCATCGCGCGCGAGGCGGTGCGGCGGAACCTGCCGATCTGGGGCACCAGCTACCGCGCGCAGGATATTGCAGACAAATCAAGCACTTGCGCATGGAATCCCGACATGTACGGCGTTGACATGACCAGGTCCGGCGCGCAAGCCTATTACGACGGGCTGTTCCGGCTCTACGCGTCTTGGGGCGTCGATTTCATCAAGATGGACGACATGAGCCGCCCCTACGACCCGCACGCGCCCGAGATCGAGGCCGCGGCGACCGCCATCGCGCGCTGCGGGCGGCCGATGGTCCTCAGCCTCTCGCCGGGGGAGACGCCGCTGCTGCGCGGCGACCATGTGCGCCGCCATGCGCAGATGTGGCGGATCTCGGACGATTTCTGGGACGAATGGCCACTGCTTGAGGCGCAGTTCACCCGGCTGGAGAACTGGACCCCATGGCGCGCGCCAGGCGCATGGCCCGATGCCGACATGCTGCCGCTGGGCCGCCTTGCGCTGGGCGAGCGGGACAGCCGCTTCACGCCCGCCGAGCAGCGCACGCTGATGACGCTGTGGTCGATCGCGCGCTCGCCGCTGATCATGGGCGGGGACCTGCGGCATCTGGACGCCGAGACGCTGGCGCTGCTGACCAATGACGAGGTGCTGGCGGTCAACCAGCGCAGCACCGACAACCACCCGCATTTCGTTGCCGACGGCCAGCGTGTCTGGACTGCGCGGGCAGAGGAGGGGGAAGACCGCTATCTCGCCCTGTTCAACATGACGGCCGAGCCGCGCGAGACCGATGTCATGCTGCGCCAGATCGGCATCGACGGACCCGTCATGCTGCGCGACATGTGGAAGCGGAAGGACCTCGGCCGTGTCGCCGACATGGTCCGGACCGTGCTGCCCGCGCATGGTGCGGCGCTGTACCGCGTGCGCGCCGCCTGAAGGGGAGGGGGGAAGGCCGGGAACCGCGGGCACGCTGGCGCGCTACGAGGGGGTAGAGGGGCGAACAGCGAAAGGAAGCGCCTGTGCAGCCAACCACTATCGCACTCTTCGGAGCGGGCGGCCACACCGGGCGGCACGCGGTCAGCCATGCGCATGGCATGGGCCTGGACGTGGTGGCCATTGACCTGCACCCGCCCGCGGACGACGAGCGGATTGCCGGCGTCACTTGTCGCGCCGCCAATGTGCTGGAGGA
>JAPYSD010000052.1 GCA_029936705.1 Croceicoccus sp.
CCGCGCATGTAGACCATGCCGTTTACCGAACTGGAACCGCCTATGCCGCGCCCCTTCAGCCATGTTTCCTCGGGCTGGTTGCCAGCCGGAGTGACGCCATAGGCGAAGACGTGTGGATTGGCCGGATCGAGCAATTTGCCCACACCGCGCGGCATGCGGATCAGCGGGTTCTTGTCATCTGGGCCGCATTCGATGAGCAGCACCCTGTTGGCAGGGTTCGCGCTCAGCCTGTTGGCAAGGACGCAGCCCGACGAGCCGGCACCGACCACGATGTAATCGAATGACATCTCGTCCATCATGGCAAGCGCGCGATTCATTTTCTCTCCCGTCGATCAGGGATGTGTCGCGCCTGGGTGCCAGCCTCTGTCCTACCCGTTGACAGGTTGGCGCTTTTTTTGCGCGCCTAACTTGGCGTGAAACCAGAAAAGACAAAGAGAGGAACGCGCAAATGAGTGATCCGACGCCGCAGCAATTGATCGACGAAGCGGGGCTGGACCAGGAAATGGCCGCCGGTGCCATGCCCGGCCTTTCCGCAGCGCTGACGGCGCTTGGCGAGGAAGGCGGTCTTTCCGAGGCCGGTCATCAGCGAGCCCTTGCGCAGTTTCGCGACAATCTGGCGCGCCTTTCCGCCATTGCGGCTGACCGCAGGGCGAATCCGGAGATCGCCGATGTCGAGATTGTGCGCCCGGTCTTCATTCTGGGTCTGCCTCGCTGCGGAACTTCGATCCTTCACGCGCTGATCGGGGCGGACCCGCAGATACGCACCCCGCTGCAATGGGAGGTTGCCGCGCCATCGCCGCCGCCCGATGCGGCGACCTTCGATACCGATCCGCGCGCGGACAGGTTCGACGCCTATGTGCGGGAGAATTTCACCGGCGCCTGGGCCGATGTGCTCAAGGCGCATCCGATCGGATCGCGCATACCGCAGGAATGCGGCATGATTCTTGAGACTGCGTTTCAGGGGATCAACCCGACAATGCTGTTCCGCTTGCCGTCCTATTACGACTGGTATCGCAAGGCGGATACGCGGTTCGGCTATGGCGTGCACAAGATGTGGCTGCAGCATCTGGCATGGAAGAACCCGCGCAAGCACTGGGTGCTGAAGGTGCAGGAACATGCGCACCACCTTGCCGAACTGCTTTCTGTCTATCCCGACGCGGTGCTGGTGCAGCCGCATCGTGATCCGGTTACGGTCATGGCGTCGATCTCGCGCCTGATTGAAGTGATCCGATGCGTATCTTTCGACCGGATCGACCGTGACGAACTGGGGCAGGAATTGCTGCACCTGTGGCACGACGGGCAGGCTGCAGCGCTTACATGGCGTAAGGCCAATCCGCAGGTGGAGGTTCTAGACCTTGCCTTTCGCGACCTCATCGCGGACCCGGTTGAGGCGGTACGCAAGGTCTACAAACATGCCGATATCGATTTCACGGGCGAGAGCGAGGAAGCGGTATCGCGCTGGTGGCGTGAGCATCCTGCGGACAAGCACGGGCAGCACCGCTACGAGCTGGCGGACTATGGCCTGACGCGCGAGCAGGTCGAGGGCGTCTATGCCGATTACATTTCTGCCTACAGGCAATATCTGTGAGCCGCTGGGCCGATTATCTGGCGCAGCTTTCCTCGGCAGAGGACGTGCTTGCCATGCTTCCGGACAACGCCGGTCCGGATGATGTCGCCGCAGTGGAGCGCATGCTGTTCATGGCGCTTGCTTCGGGATGGCTGACCGCCTTTGCGGATCGCGACAATCCCGATTTCGTTCCGGCGGTCGGCACCCATTTCAACCTTGTCGGCACCAATCCCGATTTCATCTACGCGGCGGCCTCCATCGATGGCGATGGCAGCTACCTGCTAACGGGCGAGCGCGGTGAAAGCCTTTTCGTGCAGATGGATATCACGGCAGGCGGGCTGGGCGTGATTGATGCGTTGGGCCCATCGCTGGGGACGGTCGATTTCGACGATCTTGCGGTGGATGGGGAAGGGCGCTTTTCCCTGATGTTGAGCCCTGAACGGCCTGCGGGCTGGAGCGGCGACTGGCGTCATCTCGATCCCTCGGCTCGGTCGCTCTCCCTCCGTCAGGCCAGCTATGACTGGGGTACGGAAAGGGAAGCGCGAATTGCCATTGAACGGACCGACATCGCCCATTCTCCCCGTCGGTGGACGCAAAGGGAAATCGGCGAGCGGCTGATGGCGCTATGCGGGTATCCCAAGCGGATCGGGACCATGTCCCTTGGCTTTATTGCTGCGCAACAACAAAAGGGTTTGTGGAACGCGGTCGAACATGACGACTGGGCGGGACGCGGCGGCGTTGAGGGGCAGCATTATTACCAGGGCCTGTTCCGGCTAGAACCTGGTAGCGCCCTGTTGCTGGAAAGCGCATTGCCCGATGCGGTGCGCTACTGGAACGTGCAATTGAACGACATGCGCTGGAACACGATTGATTGGATGAACCGTCAGTCGAGCCTGAATGGCGGGCAGGCGAGTATCGATGCCGATGGCAGGTTTCGCGCAGTGATCGCCTTGGATGATCCGGGCATCGCCAACTGGCTGGACCCGGGCGGTTATTCGGAAGGCTCGATCATGCTGCGCTGGAGCGGGGCGAGCAGTGGGCCGGAGCCGAGCCTGACCGTCGTTCCCCTCGACAAGCTTGATGCGCGGCTGCCTCCGGAGACGATACGGATTTCGCCAGCGGAAAGGCAAGAGGCCCTGCGCGCGCGCCGCCGTTCCGTGCAGATGCGCCGCCGTTGGTAGCAGAGCGCCGTCAGGCCGAGCCGAGCTTCTCCGCGCCGCCCGTCAGCACATCGTCGCCCATGCGCGCACGGGCCTGTTCCTCGTCCGCAAGGCCTTGGGCGGTGGGGTGCTGGACATCGTCCTTCGTCAACCTGCCGGTCAGCCTGTCCCAATGCGTGACCAGCAGGTCGTCGCGTTCGACGAGGTCTGACAGCGCAAGTTCCGGCGCGTCTTTCCAACCCTGCCAGCTGTCGGAGGAATTGACCTTGTAGATGCCGACATAACTATATCGCGGCGTGGTGGGGATCATCTGTCCATGGCTGCGAAACGCCAGCAGGGCTGCGCTGTGAACGCCCGGACGGCGCACGGCGGCAGGCAGATAGCTGTCGGCATACCATTCGCGCAATTCGGCGTCCTTGCCCGGTGCGGCATTGAACTGTTCGAACACGACGCCGCCCGAATGTTCGATTTCGGGGTCGTTGTTCCGGAATGCCAGCGGATAATAGTGATAATCCTCAAGCACGCTGTCATCGATGGCGGTGGTGACCATCATGCGGCTGGTCAGCGCATTCTCCCAATGCTCGCGCGAGAAACGTTCGGGATCGAATACATCGTAAAGGGCGAAATACTGCCAGTCATATTCCGGCGGGATGTCCATCGGCTGATGCGGACTGCGGCTGAAACGCTGCGCGGTGATAGAGCCGCGGAATCGCAGTGCATCGCGGATGTGGATGTTGGTGTACCAGTCGTCGAGGTCAGCCTCGCGCCCCGGACGCGCCTTGGTCAGTACGACGAGGACCGCTTCGATCATGCCTTCTATCCGCCAACGCGGGTAAAGGGCATGTGCGGCGCGCCCATCGTTTCGCGATAGGAAATCGGCTGCTTCCCGTCGAGATCGCTGACTCCGTAACGCGCGCCCATTTCGGCCCCGATCAGCGCCTGCCCGGTGAAGGACATTATCCTGGGGTCGGCGTACAGGGCTTGCAGTACGCGCGCGGCGAATTCGGGCGTCTCCCATTGGGGAAGGCTTTCGCGCATGTCGGGGGGCAGCATGTCGGCAGGCATGGCTTTCACCGCATCGGTCAGGATGAAGCCCGGCCAATAGGAAATCGCGGCCACGCCGTGCGGGGCAAGGTCCACTGCCATGTCGGCCATCATCTTGTCGGTTCCGGCCTTGGCCGCGCCATAGGCGGCCCCGTGGAAATAGGACACCGCGCCATAAAATGAAATGCTCGCGATCAGGCCCTTGCCCGCCTTGGCCATCATCGGTGCCGCATGCCACGAAGCGACATAGTTGGAGCGCAGGCCGACATCGATCATATCGACAAGGTGCAAAGGCTTTTCCCAGAACGGACCGGGCGCGATCAGGTCCATCGCATGCACCGCCGCGGCATTGTTGACCAATATTTCGATCCGGCCTGCTTCGTGCTCGATCCGGGCGAAGGCACTGGCGACCGATGCGTCGTCGGCATGGTCGCATGCGATGGCAATCGGCTTGCCGCCGCGGTCCGCGATTTCGCCGGACACCGCCGCCAGATCCGCCTCGTTCCGGCCCGTCACCACCACGGTAGCGCCATCGGCTCCGAACTCGCGGGCGATACCCCGGCCAAGGCCCCTTGTTGCTCCGGTAACGACTGCGACAACGCTCATTTTTTCTCCCCCTGTACCCGAGTGCCCTGCGGCAACGCATAGGCGATCAGTTCGTTGCTATATCCCGACAATATGCCGCCATGTCCGCCCGCAGCGATCACAACGAATTGCCGACCGGACGGGTCGGACCAATAGGTCATGGGTGTTGCATTGCTGCCCGCCGGAAGTCGTCCGTGCCAAAGCTCCTTGCCCGACCGAAGTTCATAGGCGCGGATCATGTGTTCCTGCGTTGCACCGATGAAGGCCAGCCCGCTGCCCGTGACCACCGCCCCGCCGATATTGGGCACGCCCATCGGAATCGGTATGACAAGCGGCATCATCAGCGGGCCGCTATCGCGCGCCGTGCCGAACGGCTTTTGCCAAAGCAGCTTGCCCGAAACGAGATCGACAGCACTGACGAGCCCGTAGGGCGGCTCTGTACAGGGCGCGACGAGCGGGGACAGGAACGGTGCAACGGCGGCCGCATAGGGAGTCCCGGTCTGTGCCACCGGCCCTGCAACGTTCTCGTAACTTGGGACCGCCACGGGCTTCAGTCCGATCCTGTCGGCTTCGTCGCGCGCTATCAGACGGTTGGAGTTCAGGACATGCGACGAATTCACGAATGCGATGCCCTGTACCGGATCGACCGCGATGCTGCCCCAGTTGTTGCCGCCCAGAGAGCCCGGCCAGATAATCGACGCGCGGTCGGTCTCAATCGGAGTCATGTGCCCGTCGAAACGCGCCTGCCGGAACTTCAAGCGGCACCAGGCCTGGTCCACCATCGCCATGCCCCACATGCTGCGCTCGCTTGGCCGCGGTCCTTCGAAACTGGGCAGGCCGACCGAGAATGGCTGTGTGTGCGCTCCGCGATCGCCTTCTGCCTTCGAAGGCGTCACCGGCAATTCGGCAACCTCGGTGATGGGCTCTCCCGTGCGGCGATCGAGCATGAAAAGCTCGCCCCGCTTCGTCGGTTGCAGCAGGGCAGGGCGGCCGTCGGGCAGGTCGAACAGGACAGGCTGCGATCCGACGTCGTAATCCCAGATATCGTGATGGGCCGTCTGGAAATGCCATCGCGGCCGACCAGTTTCAGCATCCAGCGCAACGACGCTGGTCGAGTATCTCTCCATTTCCGGCGTGCGGTGCAGCCCCGTATAATCCGGGGTGGCATTGCCCATCGGTACATAGACCATGCCCAGCTCTTCATCGGCGCTCATCACGCTCCAGCTGTTGGGCGTACCTGGGGTATAGGTCTCGCCCGGCGCAGGCTCGCCCATCCGGTCGGGGGCGCCCATATCCCATGCCCATGCCAGCTTTCCGGTGATGGCATCATAGGCGCGGATCACGCCTGAAGGCTCGCCGACCATCTGGCCGTCGGTGACCCAACCGCCGATCACCAGCTTCCCCGAAACGAGCGTGGGCGGTGAGGAAACGTGGTAATAGCCCGGCGGGGCCTTGCTCATGCCGCGTAGCAGATCGACTTCACCTTCTTTGCCAAAATCGGTGCAGGGCTGCCCTGTCTGCGCGTCGAGGGCGATCAGGCGGCTGTCGATAGTCGCGGTGTAGATCCGCGCGGCACAGCTTTCGCCGGCTGCCGCATCGGGCGCTGCGAAGTAAGTGACGCCCCTGCATGTCTGGCCGAAAACCCCGGTCGCGTCGGCATGGGCTTCAAAGCGCCAGATCTGCTTACCGCTTTCGGGATCGAGGGCGATGACGTCATTATAGCCGGTGCAGACATACAGCCGGTCGTCAACCATCAGCGGGGTTGCCTGAAAAGGCGCGGGCTGACCGTTCGGTTCTCGCCCGGTCGAATAGCGCCACACCTCTTGCAGCGCACCGACATTGGCAGGGGTGATCTGGTCAAGGGGCGAAAAGCGGCGTCCTGCCTGCAGATTCCCGTAATGATGCCATTCGCCGTCGCGCGCAGATGCGGGCGCTCCGGCCAGACCGGCAAGATCGGTGCCGCCGGTGATACGGTCGTTCCAGAAAGTCCACGAAAGCCCCGCAAGCAGACCCAGAAGCGCCACGCCCAACAGTCCGCCGCTGATCCGCGTGACGGGGACGACGCCCAGCGATCGCCGCACCCATGGGGTAAGCAGCCAGATGCCGATGACCGTAAGCAAGCCCATCCGGCCCAGCAGTGGCCAGAAGGCGAAGCCCGCTTCCCAAACCGACCATGCCAGCGAAAGGGTCCATATGGCGGCATAGACATAAAGCGCTCTTGCCGATTGACGCCAAAGCAATCCGGCGACGGCAATGAATGCCAGACCGCCAGCCACATAATATGGCGAACCGCCCGCCAGCAGAAGTTGTGCGCCGATCCAGATCAGACTGATGCCCAGAAGCAGCACCAGTATTGCCAGCAAACGATTTAACCAGGTCACTTCGTTGCAATCTCACTTTTATGCGGATCAGGGCACAAGTGCACTGGGGCCACCGAACGCCATGCGTGCGATCACGGCGGGGGCGATATTGATCGCTAGGAAAGTCACCTGAAAAAGCAATACCATGCCCCACAGCCGAGCCCATTCCCGGCCGAGGCCGGCGGGCTTGGTCGCTGCGCCAAGGCGAACCTCATGCGCCATGAATCCTTGTGGATCGCGATCGGCAAGCATCCCGACGAACCAGCCAGCCCACAGACCGATGAGCAGGGGGAAAACGAGCGGCAACCGTCCCTGTTCGCTTTCCAGCGCTGGTCCCACCACCGAATCATAGGTCCACCAGCCGTTGGCGACTGAACTGCCCTCGACATAGATCTGATAGGCAAGGAAGAGCGGAAACGCGGTCATGAACGATAGCGCATAGGCCGATCGAGCAGGGAATTTGCGCTTGAGGAACAGCACCAGCGAGGTCAGCAAGGGAATCGAGACGGCAAACCACCATCCCCAGCTGAACGGCATGAACAGCGGCTTCACCGGCGTCGTATAGGCCATCTCGCCCCAGAATGGCAGGCGCGCGAATTGGGGGTTCCATGCGACATAGGCGCCCCAGTCACCGAAAAATTCCTGCCAGAAACCGCTTGAGGCTGCGATCAGCATCAGACCGAAAAGCGGGATGCGGCGGTTCTTCACCGCAAGCGCCGCGGCCGCCAGAAGCAGCGCACTCCACAGATAGATGCTGCCGATTTCCATCACCCATGGATTGACGGGGTCGCCCATCGTCTGGGCGGCGAGCGCCTCAGGACTCATCGCGCCATTGCCTTGATGTGTTCGGGAAGGTTGTGGTTGTAGCATTTCTTTTCGTAGAGGCCGGAAATGCGCCAGCCGTTCTGGGTGCGGCGGAACTGGTGGATGTACCACAGGCCGAAGAAGATTGTCTGGGGCTGCCCATCATCGCCGGGAACGACCATCGGGTTTGTGCAGACCGACCGCGTTTCGCAGCGATCACCGTCAAAGCTGTATTGCGTGGTCGAAACCGCATGCTGCGACATCGGCACGGGCCCAAGACTGGCTGCGAGGAACGACTTAATATCGGCCAGCGAACCTTTGACGCCGACCATTTCGCTATAGTCGATTACGGCATCATCAGTGAAATAGCCGTCAAGGGCATCGAAGTCCTTGTTGTCCACGGCATAGCAATATCCCACCATCAGGTCCTGAATCTCGAACCTGTCCGACATTTCTTCGATCGAAAGCACGGCAGTCTCCCTTCTGTCCGCTTATGCCACATGAATGTGCGGGTAATCGCCGGTCTGTTCCTGCCGATTGGTAGGTTGCAGACCGCAGCATGGAATTGAAAAGGGCCGCGATCGACGGCCGTATCCCTCTTCGGGCCTGGTCAGACGTATCCCTACGCTGCAAGATCGCAGCTCGACATAATGGAGAGTTTTTATGGCTGGACGGATCCCGCCCTTCACACTGGATGATTTCAAGCTTTCGCCCGAAAAGCGTGCCGAGATTTGCGAAGGCCTGACCGAACGTCAAACGTTCATGGTCAACCAGTGGATGAACCTGCACGACAAGCTGAACGTAGGCGACTGGTCCGGATTCGACGAGTTCATGGACAAGGACAAGATGACCTACGACAATCCGAACCGGCCCGATCTGGGGACGTTCGAAGAGTGGAACAGCTCGCCCCGCGCGCTTTTCACTACGTTCCCGCCGTCGGTCTACCGCACGCTCAAGGCATGGGGCCGTGGCGACGACGAGATCTGCGTCCTGTGCCACCACCACGGCAAGCACACGGGCGGCCCCTACATGGGTGTTCAGCCGACGGGCAATCAGCTCGACGTGCTCTGGTTCAGCTGGATCAAGTTCGACGGCGACAAGATCGTGCACATCTATTCCATCTCGGACGTGCTTTCGATGCTGATCGACCTTGAAGTGATCGAGGCTCCGCAGCCGGTCGATCCCTACAAGTAAGGCAGCGCCAGTCATGACGCGAAAGGGGGGCAATTCTGCCCCCCTTTTTCGCGTCATAGCGCGACCGGCCGCGTCGCTGGGTTAGAGGCTGAAACCGCCATCCACGATGATCGTCTGGCCAGTAATATACGACGCCCGGTCCGAGGCGAGGAAGCGAACCGCTTCAGCCACGTCCTCACCGTTGCCAAAGCGGCGCAGGGCGATCGTCTTCTTCTGCTGTTCCCAGATTTCAGGCGTGTAGAGCCTCTTGACGAATTCTGCGCCAAGGCCGGCGTCGATGATTCCGGGCGCCACCATATTGGCGCGGATACCAAACTTGCCTTCTTCCTTGGCGATTGCGCGGCCCAGCGCTTCCATGCCTGCCTTGGGAACCGAAGATAGCGCATCGCCGGGCGGGAAGGTGTAGTTTGCGACCGACACAACGATCACGAAATTACCGCTTCCTTGCTGGCGGAACACGGGCAGTGCTGCTGCAACGACGCGCATCAGGCCGAGCAATTCGGTCTCGATCACCTCGCGCCACTGGGGTTCCTCAATCCGGCTGACGAAAGGCTGTTCGATGGCGACACCCGATGCGAATACCACCGCATCGATCCGCCCAAAATGATCACTCGCCGCCGCGATAGCCGAACTCACGGACACAGGCTCGGTCAGGTCGCACGGCACCGGCCAGCCCTCGCAGAATTCCGGCAATTGAGTGGCAAGCTCTTCAGCGGCCGATTTGTTCGAGCGATAGGAAAGCGCAATCCCATCAAAATCCTGCGCAAGTGCGTGCGCGCAGGCCCGGCCGAGGCCACCGGTCGCGCCGATGACGAATGCTGTCCTCCCGCTCATCCGGCGGCATCCGCAGAAACGCGAGCCAGCTGATCGAGCAGTTTTGCTGCGAATTCGTCATTGCGGTCGGCGGTGAACATGTGGCCCACGCCTTTCGCGATCAGCACTTCAAGCTGGGGAGCAAGCTTCTGGAAACGCGCTGTATTATCGTCATGAACCAAGTGGCTTAGTTCCGCACGGACCATGACGACAGGCGAAGAAACGCGTGCCGCCGCTGCGAGTACCGCCTCGTTCTCACTGGCGGGGTGGAGGAATTCGTCCTTGCCGGTCGCAGGGTCCCAGTGCCAGTGCCATCGCCCGGCAGGATCCTGCCTCATGGAACGGCCAAGGCGCGATGCATCGTCGATGCGGGGTTGCTCCAGATGGAGGGCCAGTGCGTCTGCAGCCGCATCGAGACTTGGATAGCCATCCGCTCCCTCGGCAAAGAATCGGCGGATTCCGTCAATCGCGTGATTGGGCATGTCCGGCGCGACATCGGCCAGCATGATCAGCCGCACTTTTTCGGGATGGCGCGATCCGGCGATCAGCGAGGCCTGCCCTCCACGAGACGCGCCGACGAGCACTACGTGATGGTCGAACTGATCGAGCAGGCTTCCGACATCTCGGGCAAATGCGTCGACATGATAATCGCCATCCGCCGCCCAGTCGCTTTCGCCATGGCCGCGCAGGTCGAACGCAATACCGTAATAGCCCGCCTCGCCAACCTTGCGGGCAGAGCCCCGCCATGAGCTGCGGCTTTGGCCTCCGCCATGGAAAAAGAGGACGGGCGGAGCCTGCGGGTCGCCAAAGGCTTCACCCGCAAGCTCCAGGCCGTCCCCCTGATATCTGACTTTCGTGCCGTACAATTTAGGCGGATACAGGCACGGTTTCGGCGTGGCTCGGGTGTTCACCCGGTCCCTTGTAGGTGAACTTGCCGGGCGCATGGTGCCATTTGCCGTCATCGCGGCTTTCATACGGGGATGCCACTTCGATCAGGCAGCCATGGGTGCTCTTGGGGCCCACCCAGCTCCACTTCTGCCAGGTCATGTCGGGATCGTTGAACGTTTCGCCGTCTCCGGGAAGATGCAGGCCTTCGGCCTTCATTTTTTCCATGGCGGCGGGGACATCATCGGTGCTGAAGCACAGATGGTGGACATGCTCACCAACCTTGTCGAGCCGCTTGCCGAGCGGAGTTCCGGGTGCGGGCTGGATGAACTGGATCTCGGTCGAATATTCATTGACGAAGGTGGCCCATTTCATGCCGGCATCGTCGCCGCTCGAAAATTCGTCATATTTCACGATCGGCTTTTCAAGCGATTGCGGATCGAGCACGCGAAGGATTTTCGTCCAGTCCTCGATCGCCTGATCGAGGTCGCGGACGACCATGCATACATGGGCAAAGGGACCGCTGGGCATTGTTGTTCTCCTTGAATTAGATCAAAATCGTGGCGGTGCCGGCGTTGACAGTGCCGCGCCCGTCCACATCGAGCTTGAGATCGCAGGTGACGCGATTGCCTTCGACAGAGGTTACCTCGCCCGAAGCAATGACGCGGTCGCCTTCGTAGACATTGTCGAGAAAACGCGAATCCATCGTCTCGATCCGGCAACCGGGAAAGGCCGTCATCAGCATGTTCATCATATAGGCAACGTTGATCGGACCCTGATTGATCCGCTTGTTACCAAGCCCTTTGGCCTTCACGACCTCTACATCGAGGTGGATCGGGTTGGGGTCGGCAAGAAATACCGACCAGTCGCGCATGGCGTCAGGGCTGACCGTTTCGATCACGAAGGGAGGAAGCGTGTATCCCGCCTTGATGTCTGCTGAAACGCTCATGCGGCAAGCTCCTTGCGCGGCAGGACCCAGACATTGTCCGTTTCCAGGACGGCATCGCCGCCTGCAGCCGGATGCAGGCGAAGGCGATAGGTGAGGACGTCCATCACGCCCAGCTTGCGGCTCTTCTTGCGCACGAGGCTGAGGATTTCGCCGGTAACCCGATAATCCTGCCCGACCATAAGCTGTCCTGCAAAGCGAACACCGGACGAACCCATCATCGGGCCGTCTTCCACGTCGAATTCGCAAGTCTCGCACACGCCGCCCACGGTCTTGCCCATGGCGACCTGCGTGGCGATGTAGTAATAGATCGGATGCGCACTGCCGTCAGTCGCGGGCTGCATGCCCGTCGACCGGCATAGCGCCGCATTCTCGTCCGCGGCGATCGAGAATATCGCAGTTCCATCCAGCGAAGTGCCAGCGACATCGGGGGCAGGGGGAAATTCTTCCATTTGCTCCATCCTCAGAACGACCGGGGAAGGCCGAGATTCTCGGCGATCGAATTGCGCACCATCTCGTTCGAAATGGGCGTCATGCGCAGGATGCGGTGGTCGCGCCAGTAACGCTGCATGTCGGTTTCGGCCGAATAGCCCATGCCGCCCATGATCTGGATACCCATGTCGGCGGCCTTTACCGCGTTTTCCGTGGCGACCATCTTCAGCATGTTCGCTTC
>JAPYSD010000053.1 GCA_029936705.1 Croceicoccus sp.
GGACAGCTTCTTCACCATCGCGGCCCGTTATATCGAGGTGCTCGCCGACCGCGATGCCGCCCGCTACGTGCTGCTGGCACGGACGGGGCGGCTGCTGGACGCGCTTGGCCTGCCGCAGGAAGAGGACGGCGTCCTTCCGCAGGACTATTTCGGCGCTGCGCCGCAGGACAACCAAGGCGACGACCCCGCATCATGACCGAACACGACATGGACATCACGGCGCGCCCGCCGCGCATCGCCCCCTGGCTTGCCGGCCCGATGCGCGAAAACCGGCCGATCTACATGCGCATCGCGCTGGCGGCGCTGTTCACCAACCTGTTCGCGCTGGCCAGCAGCATCTTCACCATGGTCGTCTATGACCGGGTGCTGCCCAATGACGCGACGGATTCGCTGATCGCGCTGACCATCGGTATCGGCATCATCATCCTGTTCGACATCGTGCTGAAACTGCTGCGCGGCTATTTCACCGATTTCGCGGGTGCGCGCGTCGACCGTGACATCGGCACGTCGGTATTCCGCCAGCTGATCGCGATCCGCTTTGGCAGCCGCCGCGGATCGACCGGCGCGCAGGCCGGCCTGATGCGCGAGCTTGAGACCTTGCGCGATTTCTTCGCCAGCGCGACCGTGACTGCACTGGTCGACGTGCCCTTTGCGCTGATCACGCTGGTGCTGATCTTCGTGATCGGCGGGCCGGTGGTGCTGGTGCCGCTGGTAATCATCCCGCTGGTGATCCTGTCGGGCTGGCTGCTGCAACCGGTGCTGAACCGGCTCAGCGCCGCCGCGATGAAGGACGGGCTGGGCAAGCAGACCGTGCTGGTCGAGACCATCGGCGGGCTGGAAACGGTCAAGGCCAGCGGCGCCGCGCCGATGCTGGAACAGCGCTGGGACCGCGCGCTGCGCGACCATGCCGATATCTCGCTACGGCAGAGGCTGGTGTCGAACCTGGCGGTCACGCTGGCACAGGCAGGCCAGATTATGAGCTATGTCGGCGTCGTCATCGTGGGCGTTGGCCTGGTGGGCGACGGCGATCTGTCGCTTGGCGGGCTGCTGGCATGTTCGATCCTGGCGGGCAGGGCGGTTTCACCGCTGACGCAGCTGACCCAGCTGCTGTCGCGGCTGACTTCGACCCGCGTCGCCTATGCGCAGCTCGACCGGCTGATGCAGCAGGAGAACGAGGATACCGACGACCGCCGCCTGGCGCCGCCTTCGCTGCGGGGCGAGATCGAGATGCGCGAGGTCAGCTTCTCTTATCCGGGCGGGGCCAAGGCGCTGGTCAATGTCTCGTTCCGCATCGCGCCGGGCGAGAAAGTCGCGATCATCGGGCGGGTCGGTTCGGGCAAGTCCACCATCGCTCGCCTGCTGCTGGGCCTGTACGAGCCGGAGAGCGGCGCGGTGATGGTCGACGGGTCGGAACTGCGCCAGTTCGAACCCGACGTGCTGCGCCGCCGGATCGGTTCGGCGCTGCAGGAAACGGTGCTGTTCTCGGGCACGGTGCGCGACAATATCACGCTGGGCCGCACGGACATCGATGACGAGGAAATGCTGCGCGCCGCGCGTTTGTCGGGGACGGACGAATTCATGTCGGTCCTGCCCAACGGTTACGAACGGCGGCTTGCCGACCGGGGCGAGGGGCTGTCGGGCGGGCAGAAGCAGTCGATCGCGCTCGCCCGCGCATTGGCGGGCAAGCCCGACGTGCTGCTGCTGGACGAACCGTCGAGCCACATGGACACGCAGGGTGAGGCCGCGCTGCTGGACCGGCTGGAGGGCGAACTGAAGGACCGCACGCTGATCGTCATCACCCACCGCACCCCGTTTCTGCAGCTGGTCGACCGGCTGATCGTCGTCGACCGCGGCCGCATCGTCGGCGACGGTCCGCGTGACGAAGTGCTGGCGCGGATGCGCGGGCCGCAGGGCGGCGCGCAAGGGGCGCCGAAACAGGGGCAGGTGACCACCAGCGCCGCCGCCATCAGGGACGGGAGCGCGTCATGACCACGCTTGTCGAGGATCGCATGGCGGGTGTCGCCCCGGCGCGCGCGGCGAACTGGCTGCTGTTCGCCATCACCGGTTTCGTCGCCGTGTTCCTGCTTTGGGCGGGCTTTGCCAAGCTGGACGTGACCGTGCGGGGGCAGGGGCGCGTGGTGCCCTCCTCGCAATTGCAGGTCCTGTCCAACCTGGAAGGCGGGGTGGTCGAACAGATCCTCGTCTCCGCGGGAGAGGACGTGAAGCAGGGCGACCCGATGGTCCGCCTCGACGCGACCGAAACGGGGTCGAGCCTGTCGGCAGCCGAAGCGACGTCCGCCGCGCTGGCGGCCCGCATCGCCCGGCTGGAAGCCGAAGTCGAAGGCAGGGCGCCGCGCTTTCCGGTCACCGGTTCGCAGCGCCTGGCCGAACAGGTCGATATCGAACGCGCGCTTTATGCCAGCCGCCAGTCGGACCTTGCCAGCCTGACCAGCGCCGCCCGCGCCCGCGTCGCGCAGGCCGAGCGCGCAGTGGCCGAAGCGCAGGCCGCAGCCGAGGCACGGCGCGAGAATGCCCGCGCCGCGCGCGAGGAACTGGAGTTGGTCCGGCCGCTGGTCGAAAGCGGGGTAGAGCCGCGCCTGTCGCTGATTCAGGCGGAGAGCCGCGCCAGCGTCGCGCAATCCGAAGTGTCCGCCGCCGCCGCCAGCGTCACCCGCGCCCAGTCCGCGGTGGCGGAGGCGCGCGCCAGCATGTCGCAGCAGGTCCAGGACTGGCGCTCACGCGCGGCGGGCGATCTGGCCGAAGCGCGCGGCGAACTTGCCGCCAAGCGCGAGCAGCAGCCCGCGCTGCGCGGACGGGTCGACCGCACGGTGCTGCGCGCGCCGCTGTCGGGCCGCGTGAACCGCGTGTTGGTCAGCACGGTCGGCGGGTCGGTCGCTCCGGGCGAGCCGCTGGTCGAGATCGTGCCGTCGGACGACACGCTGATGGTGCAGGCGCGCATCCGTCCGCAGGACATCGGCTGGGTCGCCATCGGGCAGCCCGCGCGCGTGAACATCACGGCCTATGACCCCACCGTCTATGGCGGCCTGCCGGGCGAGGTCGTGACCATCAGCCCCGATTCCACCATCGACGAGCGGACCGGCGAAAGCTTCTACGAGGTCAAGGTCCGCACCCAGGCCGAGGCGATCACCGACGATGCCGGGCGCCAACTGCCGATCGGACCGGGCATGACGGCCGAAGTCTCGCTGATCGGCGAGAAGCGGTCGGTGCTGAGCTATATCCTGCGGCCCTTCACCCGGCTGCAGCAGCGGGCCTTTACCGAGTAGGCGGCGTTTCGCAAGCGATCGGCGGCGCATGAAAAAAGGGCCGCGGGAACTGGTCCCGCGGCCCTTCTTCATTGGCCGTGATGCCTTGGCGGATCAGCCCATGTAGACGTCGGCGGCGGTCAGTTCCGCGCCATTGTCGAACACCAGCGTCAGGTCCACCGTACCGTCGCCGTCGAAATCGGCCTCGAGGAAGCCCGAGCCGAAGTCGAGGGTGGTATCGTCACCCGCGAGCGCCGACAGGTCGATCAGGTCTTCCCCGACGAGGAAGTCGGTGATCGTGTCGGTGCCGCCGTCCTGGAACACGAACACGTCCGCGCCGCCATTGCCGGTCAGCGTGTTGTCCAGCTCGTTCGCGATGATGATGTCGCGATATTCGGAACCGACCGCATTCTCGATCATGGTGCCATAGGCGATCGAGATATTCTCGTAGTTCACCGCGTTCACGCCGGTATAGCCGGTATCGAGCGCGATATCCTGCGCGTTGAGCGACAGGTAGCGCGACGAGATCGAGTCGATCGTCGCCTGGTCGTAACCACCGATGTACTGGACCTCGCCGGTTTCGTAGTACAGCTCGATCGCGTTGGCGTTCACTTCGGCAGCGCTCGGGATGGCCGAACCGCCCGAAGAGAACTCACCGTCGTTGAGGTTCAGCACGGTGCCGCCAAAGAAGCCCGAGAAGTCGAGCGTATCCTCGCCCCCCGCGTCGTAGATCGACAGGTAGGGAAAGGGATTGGCGTCGAAGTCATAAACCTCGCGGTCGGCGGTCGAGTTGAAGCCGTAGGTGGTGTCGTCGACCCGCGTCGTCGGATCCGCGCCGTACTTTTCCTGGATGACATAGATGTCATGCAGCAGCGGCGTTTGCGGATTGTTGAACTGCAGCAGGTCCCAGTTCACGATGCGCGCACCGGTTTCCTGCGCCGACCAGTACGACATGATCGTGTACTGTTCCGAATCCTGCGCATACTCGGCATAGTTGGCGTAGGTCAGGTCCAGTTCCGGGTCGTAGTTGTACGCGCCCGGATGGCTGAGGCCGAGTGCATGGCCCAGTTCGTGCGTCAGCGTGGTCGCGCCGTAGCCGCCGTAACCCAGCCAGGCATTGGTCCAGTTGACCGCCGGATCAGCGACGAACACGTCGCCCAGATACTTGTAGCCACCCTTTTCGCTGGGATAATAGGCATAGGCCTGCGCCGGATCGGTCGAGTTGGCGAACTGGATATCGGCGCCGCGGCCGTTGGTTTCGACGAACTCAGGCGCGATCAGGTCGTCCCAGAGCGTGATCGAATCGCGTGCCTGCGCTTCCTGCGCGGCGGAGAAGGCGGCAAGCCCCTCGCCGGCGGTGAAGCCGTAGTTCTTGTTGTTGTAGATGCCGATCAGCCCATCACCGTCGTCAAGGAAGGTATAGGTGATCTTGTTGTTGGCCGTGACCTTCTGCGAACGGCCCGAATCGATCTGGTCCTCTACTCCGTCGAGGTCGAAGATCGGCTTTTCGCGAAACGTCCCGCCGACATAGTTGTCGAGGTTGAACTGCCATGGGTTTTCGATGGAAAGAACATCACCGACGCGACCCAACTCGTCGATATCATGCTTGAGTTTCAATGAAGCCTCCTAAATTCGGACAGCATTCACGCGAGGTGGGAAAATACCCCGGCCCGGCAATAATATAACATGCCGGCACACTATCCAGTCCCATTGTTAGGATAGTAACTATTGCGACCGGCTTGGCAAGCACTTCGATTTCAATTGTAATCATTGTGAGCGGTCATACCCCATGAGGGGCAACAATCCTTGGGAAAACCCGGCACCACCTTCCTTGCCTGCCGCGAAAACTAATCGTGCAAGCGCTTGCAAAGCTTTGTTGTGGCTGATAACAAAACTGCACCGACGAGACGCGGCCGTTCCAGAGTCGCACCTTCGGAGAGGAGTACCGGATGATCCGCGCTATATCGGGAATCGTGCTAGGCTGCAGCCTGCTGCTGGCTGCGCCCGTCGCGGCGCAGGAGCGGACGGTGCGCCTGCATGACGGTCCCGCGCCGGGTTCCGAGGATTGGTCCTTTCCCGAACGTGTCGAGGTGTCCGGCCCGGAGCGGATCGTCCACAATGTCCGCGACCCCGAGATCAGCGTCTATCCTGCCGATCCGGCGGCTGCGAACGGCACGGCGGTGGTCATCCTGCCCGGCGGCGGGCTTCGCATCCTGAGCGTGGGCGACGACACGCAGTCGTTGATCGCTCGCCTGAATGCGCAGGGCATCACCGCCATCCTATTGAAATATCGGCTGTTGCAGATCGATCCCGACGCGCCGCCACAGGGGCCTCCGCCGGGCGGTCCGCCCAAGGTCAAGATTGTGAACGGCAATGCCAATCCCGCGCGGGGCAACCCGGCGCTGGACGAGGTGCTGGCTTTTGCCACCGACGATGCCGAACGCGCGATGCGCTATGTCCGCACGCACGCGGACGAGTGGAACGTCGATCCTCAGCGGGTGGGCATGATCGGCACTTCGGCGGGCGGCGGCGTCGCGTTCGGCGCCCTGCTGGCGGGCGATCCAGCGTCGCGTCCCGACTTCATCGTATCGAATTTCGGACCTGCGCTGCAGGATGTGGCCGTCACTGGCGATGCGCCGCCGCTGTTTCTGGCGGTGGATGCGCACCATGGGCCGGTTACGGACGGCATCCTCGCCCTGCGGGACATCTGGGCCGAGGCGCGGGCGCCGGTCGAACTGCATGTCTATGACGTTCCGGCCAGCGACATGACGGTGAAGCTGTGGGGCGACCGGCTGATGGCATGGCTGGGCGAGCGCGGTTTCATGGGCGAACCGGCGGAACCTGCGCAATGAGTGCGCGCGGCACCAGTTTGGCGATGACCGCCAACGCGCGCTGCGCGACCCGCGCGCTACGGCCGGCGCGAATGATCGGAACTGTCCCCCTGCCGCGCAAGGGGACCGCGTAACGGATCGGGCGATCCGCAGGATTTGGGTGGGCGGCCCGTCATCGGCCGCTGCAAGGGCTTTCATAACAACGTGACCCCCATGGGCGTCACCAGCGACAATACCGGGAGAACAACGATGAATGTCAGGATCACCACGCGGCTTGCATGCGCCGCCTCGCTGATTGCGATGACCGGCCTTGCGTCTCCGGCCTTCGCGCAGGACGCTGGGCCCACAGATGGCGGAACCCAGGACGATACCGCCGTTCCCGCACCCAACCCGCTGGGGGGCGAGATCATCGTGACCGGCAGCCGGATCCGCGGCGTCGACGCGGTCGGGTCGAACGTCATCAGCATCGGCGTCGACGACATCGCGCAGGAACCCGTCGTGTCGACCAGCGACCTGCTGCGCCGCGTGCCGCAGGTGGTGTCGCTGGGCGCGAACCGGCAGGGCGGCAGCGCGCAGAACGGCGCGGCCAATGCCACGCGGGGCGGCGGCATCAACCTGCGCGGCATTTCGACCAATGCGACGCTGCTGCTCTACAATGGCCGCCGCTTTCCGCCGCAGGGCACGCAGGGGCAATATACCGACCCGTCGGTCATCCCGACCATCGCGCTGGAACGCGTGGAGGTCGTCGCCGACGGCGCATCGGCCATCTATGGGTCCGACGCGATCGCGGGCGTGGTCAACTTCATCCTGCGCCGCGGCATGGACGGGGCGGAATTCCGCGCCCGCTCGGGCTTCAGCCAGAGCAATTATGCCGAGCGCCAGTTGTCGGGCATCGCCGGCAAGGACTGGGGCAGCGGGTGGCTGACGGTCGCGGGCGAATACAGCCATAATTCCTCGCTGTTCGGCCGCGATCTCGATTTCTACCGGCTGGACAACACCGATCGCGGCGGGCGCGATTTCCGCACCACCAATTGCGATCCGGGCACCGTCACGGCTGGCGGGCAGAGCTATGCCATCCCGCAGGGCGGCGTCGCGCCGGGCGAGGGCGGCTCGCTGGTCGCGGGCACGGCCAATCGCTGCGACCTAACCGGTTATGAAACGGTGATCCCGTCGGAAACCCGCTATAGCGCGGTGGGCAATTTCTCGCAGGATATCGGGCCCAGCGTGCGCCTGTTCGCCGACGGTTTCTATTCGCACCGCAAGGGCGAGATCGCGGGCACCAGCCCGGTCAACGCCGTCGTGCCCAGCAGCAACCCGTTCTTCGTGTCGCCGGTGGCGGGCGCGGATTCGGTCAATGTCGCCTATTCGCTGACGCCGGCTTTCGGGCCGGACGTGAACCCGTACGAAGGCACGTTCTGGAACGTCGCGGGCGGCGTCGAACTGCGCGCCTTTGCCGACTGGAGCGTGACCGGATATTACCAGCACGGCGAATCCGAGGATATCGCCGACCGGCGCTTCGGACTGAATTCCGGGGCGCTGGACGCGGCGCTGGCCGATACGAACCCGGCCACCGCGCTCAACCTGTTCGGCGGGCCGAACAACCCCGACACCATCGCCGCGATCCGCGACCGGCTGTTCGTGATCTATGGCAAGACCAAGCTGGACGTGTTCAACGTGCAGGCCGACGGTTCGCTGTTCGACCTGCCGGGCGGCGCGGTGCGGCTTGCCGTGGGGGGCGAGTACCGCGACGAATACACCTTCACCAGCCTGCAGATCGGATCCAGCAATGGCTTCGCCGATATCGCGGACGGCGGATCGCGCAACGTGAAGGCGGTCTTCGGCGAACTCTACGTGCCGATCGTGGGCGGCGGCAATGCCATGCCGGGGATCGAGGAACTGTCCCTGTCGGTCGCGGGCCGCTACGAGGATTACAGCGACTTCGGATCGACGACCAACCCCAAGGTCGGCGTCACCTATCGCCCGGTCGACACGCTGACGCTGCGCGGCAGCTATGGCACGTCGTTCCGGGCGCCCACCTTTACCGAGGTGTCGGAGATCGCGGGCGGTGCGGGTCTGTATTACGACCGCAACCAGCCTGGACCGGACGGCACGCTGATCAACGGCATCGGCATCGCGGGCGGCAATCCCGACCTGCAGCCCGAAACCGCGACGACCTGGTCGCTGGGCGCGGAATTCGAACCGGTCAGCGACCTGCGCCTGACGGCCACCTATTTCGACATCGACTACAAGGACCAGATCATCGCCCTGCGCCGCACGCCGGGCTATCTGACTAACCCCGCCTATGCGCCGTTCCGCATCCTCGATCCCACGGACGACCAGGTGGCCGCGCTGCTGGCATCGGGGCTGCCGATCAATTCGCCGGTCGACCAGACGGACGTCAGCTTCATCGCCGACGGACGCCGCCAGAACCTGGGCCGCACGATCGTGCGCGGCTTCGACTTCGGCGTGCTGGGCGCATGGGACCTGGGCGCGGTGACGATGGATGGCGCCGTACAGGGCACCTATTACACCAAGTACTCGTTCGAATCCGTGCCCGGTCTGGGGCTGCGGGACGTGAAGGGCACGATCAACAATCCGCAGGATTACCGCCTGCGCGCCGATGTCGGGGCCAAGTGGGACGCGTTCAGCGCCCGCCTGACCTGGAACTACCTGCCCGGCTATGACAACGATACGGTGGTGCCGGTGCAGAAGGTGTCGGATTACAGCACCTTCGACCTCGTGCTGGGCTGGGACGTGAACGACGCGTTCCGCTTCGGCATCGACGTGCGCAACCTGTTTGACGAGGAACCGCCCTTCGTCGATGTGGAGCGCGGCTATGATCCGCAATCGGCGAACCCGCTGCCGCGCACGATCGCGGTGACCGCGGGCGTGAAGCTGTAAGGCGCGGTGCCGCGGCGATTGGAGAAGACCATGTTCGGGATCACGCTGACGATGCTGCTGGCGCTGGCGGCCCAGCCCGCCGCCGCCGCCCCGCCCGCGGCGGAGCGGTGGCAGGCGGACTGCGCGGCGCTGTCGGGGACAAGCGGCGATGTCGTCGTCACGGCAGCGGCGGTCACGCCCGACCCGGCGTTCGTCGCGAACCCCGACGCGGGGATGCGCGCGGTGCCGGTCCATGACGCGTTCTGCCGCGTCGAGGGCCGGATCGAGGGCAATATCGGCTTCGAGCTCTGGCTGCCCCGGCAATGGAACGCGCGGCTGCTGGGTGCGGGCGTGGGCGGTCCGGCCGGGGTGTTCAACTATGCCGACATGGCCGCCCGCCTGGCCCAGGGCTTTGCGACCGTCACCACCGATGGCGGGCACAAGGCGTCGCAGGACCGCTGGATGGCGGACGCCAAGGCGCGCGTCGATTACGAACACCGCGCCGTGCACCTGACGACCGAGGCGGCGAAGGCGCTGGCGAAACGCTTCTACGGCAAGGCGCCATCGCGCGCCTATTTCACCGGCTGTTCGGGCGGCGGGCGCCAGGCGCTGAAGGAAATGCAGAACTATCCCGGCGATTACGACGGCGTGCTGGCGGGCGCACCCGGCCCCTACATGCCGCTGCAATCGGTGCGCATGTTGTGGTTCGCGCTGGAACAGCAGCGCAGGCCCGCGGGCGCGCTGCGCGAACAGGACTGGGCGCTCTACGAAGCCAGTGTGACCAAGGCCTGCGACGCGAACGACGGCGTGCGCGACGGCATCGTCGAGAATCCCGCCAGTTGCCGGTTCGACACCGCGCAATTGCTGTGCAAGCCGGGTGAGAGCGAGGCCTGCCTGACCGCGCCGCGCCTTGCCATGCTGGACGCCATCACTGCCCCCATGCCGGACGAGAACGGCGCCCCGATGGACGGCGGGCTGTTCCCCGGCGTACGCACGCGGCCCGGTCCGCCCTCGCCGCTGCTGCGCGCGATGTGGGCCGACGGCGTGCACGACGATCCCGACTGGGACCCGATGAGCTTTTCGCGCACCGGCGACCTGGCGAGAGCGAACGAGGCGATGCCCGAATTGCGCGCCGACCGGACCGCCATCGGCCCGTTCATCACGCGCGGCAACAAGGCGATCATCTACCAGGGCTGGCAGGATCCATCGACCAATGCCGGGCCGACCATCGACTATTACGCCGCGCTGGCCCGCGCGAACGGCGGCATCGCCGCGCTGGACGATGCGGTGCGCCTTTTCATGGTGCCGGGCATGTATCACTGCGGCGGCGGGCCGGGGGCCGACATCTTCGGCGGATCGGGCCAGTTCCCGCTTGCCGCCGGGGCCGATCCCACGCGCGACATGCTGTGGGCGCTGATCCGCTGGGTAGAGGACGACCGCACGCCGGAGACGGTGGTGGCGGGCCGCAACCCGGACAGCGCGCCGGGCTTTACCCGCCGCCTCTGCCCGTTCCCCAAGGCCGCCCGCTATCGCGCCGGTGCGCCGACCGGCGATGCCGGATCCTTCAACTGCGAGGATGATCCCGTCCTTCGCGACATGCTGGAGGGGTCGTGACCGGCCCCTTCCAGCCCCCGTTCCCCCTGATGCGAGTTGACCTGCCAATGACCGATGTTCCGCGCCGCGAGGCCCGTGCATGAGCGCCCCCCAGATCCTGCTGGCCACCGGCGACATCGCGCTGGACCGCGACCATTACGACGAAAGCTTCGCCGCCACCGCCGCCGTGCTGCGCGCCGCCGACCTGACGTTCGGCCAGCTTGAGACCAGCTTTGCATCGGGGGGCACGCGCATGCCTCAGGCCCGCCACGCGGTGATGGCCCGGCCCGAGGGCGCGACCGCGCTGGGCCTCGCGGGCTTCGACTGCATCTCGATGGCGGGAAACCATTGCCTCGACTGGGGCAATGAAGCGCTGTTCGAAACGCGCGATAACCTGCGCTCCGCGGGCGTTCGCGTGGTCGGCGCCGGCGCCAATATCGCCGAGGCGCGCGCCCCTGCCTTCTTCACCCTGCGCGACGGGACCAGGCTGGCGATGCTGGCCTATTGCTCGATCCTGCCGCAGGCCTATTGGGCGGAAGAACGCCGCCCCGGCTGCGCCCCGATGCGCGCCTTCACCCATTACGAACAGATCGAACACGACCAGCCCGGCACCCCCGCGCGGATCCACACCTGGCCGCACCAGGGCGACCTGGAGGCCATGCAGGACGACATCCGCAAGGCGAAGAAGCACGCCGACCTGGTCGTCGTGTCGCACCACTGGGGCATCCATTTCGTGCGCGCGTCGGTCGCTGATTACCAGCGCGACGTGGCGCGGGCGACCATCGCCGCCGGGGCGGACGCGATCCTGGGCACCCATGCCCACGTGCTGAAAGGCTGCGAGATGATCGAGGGCAAGCCCGTGTTCTACTCGCTGTCCAATTTCGCGGTCGACCTGCGCATGGACGAGGCGCACGCCAAGTCGAAGAGCTGGAACGAGATCCGCGTGCTGGCCGAGGAATGGGAGCCCGATTTCGAGGGGCTGTTCAACTTCCCGACCGAGAGCCGCAAGAACATCGCCGCCCGGCTTGAGATCGCTGACGGCAAGATCGTGCGCGCGGGCTTCCTGCCGGTGTTCATCGGACGCGACGCGGTGCCGCGCTTCGCCGCGCCCGGCAGCGAGGAGCATGGCGATATCGTCGACTACATGACCGCCGTCACGCGCGAGGCGGGGCTGAACGCGCAATACACCGTGTCGGACGACATGGTGGTCATATCGTGACGGGCCGCAAGAGCCTGATCGCGGCGCTGCCGATCGAGGGGTGGATCGTTTTCTACCTGCTCCTCTATCTGCCCAATGCGATGATCACCAAGCTGCTGACCAGCACGACGCACCCGGGGCTGGGCCGCCCGCTGACGGGGCTGGAAACGCTGCCCGCGTCGCTGACGGTGTCGCTGGTGCTGACCTATGTGTTCGTCTGGCTGTCGGGCTGGCACCGCGACGCACATGGCGTGCAGCTGGGC
>JAPYSD010000598.1 GCA_029936705.1 Croceicoccus sp.
GATCAGCCGCGACGAAGGGATAGATCGCCAGCATCACCGCGCTCCACGCCAGCATGCCCATCGCGGTCCGGTCGCGCGCCTTGTCGGCCAGGTGCGCGCCGCCCAGGTTGCCCAGCGTCATGCCCACGCCGAAGATGCCCAGCACCAACGGGACCGAGCGTTCGGACAGGCCCGTCACCTCTATCATGGTGGATGCGACATAGGTATAGACCGCGAACATGCCGCCGAACCCGATCGCGCCCGACGCCAGCGTCAACAGCACCTGCGGACGGCGCAGCGCGCCGAGTTCGCGCAAGGGACTGGCCGAGCGGTCGGCAGGCTGGTCGGGCGCCAGCAGCGCGACCAGCGTAACGGTCAGCAGCGCCAGCACGGCGACGACCAGGAAGCCGCTCTGCCAGCCGAACATCTGGCCCAGCCAGTTCGCCACCGGCACGCCGATGACCGTCGCCACGGTCAGCCCGGACATCACCAGCGCCACCGCCTTGGCCCGGCGATTGACCGGCACCAGCGAGGCCGCGACCAGCGCCGCCACCCCGAAATAGGCACCGTGCGGCAAGCCGGACAGGAAGCGGAAGACCAGCAGCCACTCGTAATCGGGCGCCAGCGCGCTAAGCCCGTTGCCGACCGCGAAAAGACCCATCAGCCCCATCAGCAGCGTGCGCCGCTTTATCCGCGCGCCGAAGATCGCGATCAGCGGCGCGCCCACCACCACGCCCAGCGCATAGGCGCTGATCGCGTGGCCCGCCTGCACCTCGGTAATGCCAAGGTCGGCGGCGAAGAAGGGGACAAGGCTCATCGCCGCGAATTCGGTCGTGCCGATGGCGAACGCACCCATCGCCAGGGCAAAAAGCACCCAGGCGGTGCTGGCGGTTCTGGTGGTCGTCGGTTCGGTCATGCTGCACTGCAATATAGGCGATGCACGCGGCGGCGCCAGTGGCCGCGCGTGCAATTGTGGCGCGGCCCGGCGGCGGAAACTGCAAGTCGGCAGCGGCGACATCGGGGCCGCGCCCGCCGAATCTAGGGTGCGTTCCCTATGGGCAAGCGGGCGGGATTGCTCGAATCCTTGGGCCTGTGCGGCGTTCAGGCTTTTGAAGACCGCAGATAACCGATTGGAAAGGGCAGGACATGAAGGGTCTGTATCGCGGCATCTTGGGCTCCATGGCGCTGGCATCGCTGGCCGCCTGCTCGACCACGCCCAGGCCCAGCTTCACCACCGAGGCGGCGCCTGATATCAATCTCGCCAGCTACCAGACCTACAGCTGGGCATTCCCCCGCCCCGGCGGCGGCAATCCCTTTGTTTACGAGCGGGTGCAGAACGCGATGAACGCCAGCCTGGCGCAGGCGGGATACCGGATGGTGCCCGAAGGACAGGCCGACATGGAACTGGCCTTTACCCTCGGCGCGCGCGACACGGTCGACGTGACCGACTGGGGGCCGGTCGGCGCCTATTACCCGGGATACGGGATGAACTACCACTATGGCTGGGCCTATCGCTACAACCCGGTCGACGTGCGCGCGGTGACCGAGGGGTCGATGGCGCTCGACGTGTTCGACGCGAAGAGCGACCGGCCGGTCTGGCACGGCATCGCCGAGGCCCGCATCGGATCGACCGACAGCCCCAGCGATGCGCTGATTCAGTCGGCAGTGGACGGGTTGGTCGATCGCTTCGCCAGCGCGGCCGGCAAACAGCAGCCGTAAACGAGACCGGGCATGCCGCGCCCGCGGCAAGACCCGGCCCCATGGTGGCCAAACCGCGTCAGAACTCGACCGAGGCCGAGGCCTTGAAGGTACGCGGACCGCCCTGCAGCAGCTCCGTGCCAAAGCTGCTGAAGGCCGACGCCCAGTAATCCTCGTCGCTGACGTTATCGACGCCGAAGCGCAGCGTCAGCGGATTCTCGGCGACCAGCGCGACATAGCGCACGCCCAGGTCGAAGCGCGCCCAGTCGTCCAGCTCCAGCGTGTTGGCCGGGTCCGCGGCCTGCTTGCCGGTATAGACCGCGCGCCCGGTCAGCGTCAGCGCGGGCAGGAAAGGCAGGTCCCATTCCACGTTGGCGTTGCCCGTCCATTCGGGAATGCCCGCCGCGTCGTTACCTTCGTTCACGCCGCCGGGCGCGCGGCGCAGTTCAGGGTCGTTGACCGCGACGCCGCCGATCAGGCGCAGCCCGCG
>JAPYSD010000599.1 GCA_029936705.1 Croceicoccus sp.
CGACGCAGATCGTGCTGGCCGACCCGCCCGGCTTCTTCGCGCCCCAGCGCCGGCGGGACCGCGCGATGGTCTATGCCGCGTGGGAAGGGGCCGAGGCCGCCGACGCGATCCTGCTGGTGATCGACGCGGTCAAGCTGCGCAAGCACGAGCTGATGCCGCTGGTCGAGACGCTGGCATCGCGGCCCGAACGCAAGCTGCTGGCGATCAACAAGGTCGACGCCGCGAAAAAGGACGCGCTGCTGGTGCTGGCGCAGGAAATGGCCGAGGCCGCGCAGTTCGACGAGATCTTCTTCGTCTCGGCGCTGACCGGCGACGGCGTGCCCGGGCTGAAGGCGCATCTGGCCGGCCTGATGCCCGAAGGCCCGTGGCTGTATCCCGAGGACCAGGTATCGGACGCGTCGCAGCGCCTGCTGGCGGCTGAGATCACGCGCGAGCAGCTCTATCGCCAGCTGCGCGAGGAGCTGCCGTATGACAGCGCAATCCGGCCCGAGGCCTATGTCGAGCGGCCCGACGGTTCGGTCGAGATCCGCCAGCAGATCGTGCTGGGCCGCGAGAGCCAGAAGCCCATCGTGCTGGGCAAGGGCGGCGCGCGCATCAAGGCCATCGGCGAGGCGGCACGCACCGAGCTGTCCGAACTGCTGGGGCAGAAGGTTCACCTGTTCCTGCACGTCAAGGTCCAGGAAAACTGGGCCGAGGACCGCGAGCTTTACGAGGTGCTGGGCCTCGACTGGGTGAAATGACCGGGCCCGCCCGCTACGCCGCGACGCTTGTCCACGACCGCGTCAATGCAGCGGTGGGCGAGGCGGTATGGCGCGAGGGGCCATCACGCCTGTGGTACTGGGCCGCGCTTGCCGTGGTCCTGTTCTTCGCGGTCCAGTGGGGACACCTGCTGGCGTTCATGGCGGTGCAGTACCTGCCCTTTTCGGTGATGTTCAGCATCGGGCCGCAGCTGCCGCCCGCGATCGCGGCCATCGTCGCGGTGCTGGCCTTCATCGTGGTGACTTTCGTGTACGAGCGCGCGGTGCAACGGTCGCTGAAAATTATGCTGGCACGGCTGGACGTCCCCGCCAGCGTCGAGGCCGTGTTCGAAGTGCTGGACGAGGGGCTGCGCGTCGACACGGGGCGCGCCGTGCTGCTGTACCGCTGGGCGGCGATCGGCGACATCGTCAAGGTAACGGGCGGCTGGGTCGTGCGCGGCGATACGAGCGCGATGTTCGTCCCCTCCGCCGATTTCGCGCAGGACAGCGACGAGCGCGCCTTCATCGGCGCGGTGCTGGCCCGCCTGACCGACAAGGCCCGCGCGCGGTCAGCCGATGCCCGCGCCTTTGCGGGCGGGGATCAGGTCCCGATCTCGGCATAATTGGCCAGCCGCCGCTGCGCGACGATGGTGCGGTAGCGGGTGAGCGAGCATAGCCCGGCCACCACCGAAAGCCCGATGGCGAGATAGAACGGCACCGGCCCCAGGCCCAGCCCCAGCCCCAGCATCAGGCCTGCCAGCGCCGCCGCGTTGGCCTGTCCGAACAGGCGCGAGGTCGACAGCACGCCGCCCGCCGCCGCCGCGCGGTCGCGCGGGGCGCTGCCGATCAGCAGGCGCGAATTGGGCGGCATGAAGAACGCGAAGCCGATCGCGCAAGTAACCAGCCGCCATGCGACATCGACATAGCTGCCATCGGACGGCAAAAAGATGAAGGACACGAACCCGGCGATCAGGATGGCGAGGCCGAACAGCCCTAGCTTGGTCGGGGCGACGCGGTCGGACAGCCAGCCGGTGAACGGCGCGAAGATCAGCATCGTCAGCGGAAAGGGTAGCAGCAGCAGGCCGACCTGGTCGGGCGTGTAGCCCAGCTTCTGTTCAAGGATGAAGGGCAGCGACACGGTCAGCAGCCCGGTTGCGCAGAACGCCACCGCGCCCGCCAGTGCCGACAGGCCCACCGCGGGCAGCGCCAGGATATCGACGGGCAGCACGGGGCGGTCCTGCTGACGCTCGCGCCGGACCAGCAGCCAGGCCGACAGCGCACCAAGGGCAAAGGCGGCAATGCCCGGCACGAGGGTGGTGCCATGCGCGGCCAGCTGCACGCCGCCGATCAGCAGCGCGACGGTGATCGCGCTCCACGCACTGCCCACGCCATCCAGATCGGCGCCCGGCCGCGCATTGGGC
>JAPYSD010000600.1 GCA_029936705.1 Croceicoccus sp.
GTTGGGCCCGATGAGCACGTCCGGCCCGTCGACGATCAGCCGCTGCGCTTCGCCGCTGAGATAGGCGGACGCCTCGGTCGTGAGCAGGTCCTTGAGATGGCCCGGGCCCCACTGCTCGGCCGTCAGCTGGTCGTGCGCGCGGGCCAGCGACTGGACCCGGCTGTCGAGCGTGCCGACGAAATCCATGACGCTCTCTGCCTCGCGGTTGGTCTGGCCGATCAGCGCGCGGATCAGCGCGAGGATGTTGCGCACACGGTGGTTCAGCTCCGCGATGAGCAGCTTCTGTTGTTCGCCCGCGCGGCGGCGTTCCTCGCTCGCCGCCTCGGTCAGGCGCAGCACGACTTCCAGCAGGCTGGTGCGCAGCGCCTCGGCCACGCGGATCTCGTGGTTCTCGAACGGCTTCGCCTCGCCGCGGACCAGGTTCGACCATTCCTCGAAGCTCTGGCGCGGGGACAGGCGCGGGCCGTTGGGGCCGTATTCGATGTTCTTGGCCTGGTTGCCCGCCCAGCGCACCGCGCGCAGCTGTTCGGCGCGGAACAGCACGACATAGTCGCGCGGGCGGCGCGAGATCGGGATGGCGAGCAAGCCTGCCGACTTGTGCGCGAACTTCTCGGCCTCGGGCAGGATGTCGGCGATGCGCGGCGTGGTGAAGACCTGGCTGACCTCGCGCGCTTTCAGCTCGTCGATGATCCGCTCGAAATCCGCGGTGTTGGGCGTCAGCGAGGACAGCGAGCTGTTGCCGTCAATGCACACGCCCACGCCGTCGGCGGGGATCGCCTCGAGCACGAGGTCGCCGATCCACTCGGCATCGTTCAGCCGGTCGACGTCCTGCGCGGCGGCGGACATCAGCCGGTCGGAGATCTTGCGGGCGCGGTCCTCGTAGGCGGCGGTTTCCTCGCGCAGGGCGTTGCCCAGCAGCAGCGAGAACATCTGGCCGAACAGCTCGCTCGCGCTGCGCTCGGCAAAGCTGGGCAGGCGGGGCGAGTAATGGTGGCAGGCGAACAGGCCCCAGAACTGGCCGTCGACCACGATCGAGACCGACAGCGAGGCGCGCACGCCCATGTTGCGCAGATATTCGATATGGATCGGCGACACCGCGCGGAACAGCGACATCGACAGGTCGAGCGGCGGGGTCGCCTCGACCGGTTCGATCGGGCACGACTTGTCGTCGATGTCGGCGATGATGCGGAAGAAATTGCGCACGTAGAGCGCGCGCGCCTGTTGCGGGATGTCGGTGGCCGGGAAATGCAGACCGAGAAAGCTGTCGATGCCGGGTTCCAGCGCCTCGGCCACGACTTCGCCGCTGCCGTCGGGGTCAAAGCGATAGACCATCACCCGGTCGAAACCGGTCAGCATGCGCAGCTGCCGCGCGCCTTCGCGCAGGATCGAGCCGACCTGCTCGGTCGCGCCCAGCCGTGCGACCATGCCGCGCACCATCGAGGACACCTCGATCTCGTCGCCCTTGGCCGGTTCGCATTCCATGATGATCAGCCGGTCGGACATGTGCACGGCCACGTCGAACAGCTGGCGGTCGGATATCAGGCGCATCGAGAACATGCGCTCGACCGAATCCTCACCGCGGAGCGACGCGATGCGTTCGCGCAGCAGGCGGACCGCCGACGGCTGGAACAGGTCCGCCGCGGACTTGCCGATCACGCCGCGCGCGGGCGAGCCGAGATACGGCTCGGTATTGGACGCGCGTTCGATCACCCAGCCCGGCGTCAGCGCCAGCAGGAAACCGAAAGGCTGGATCGCGCCGGGTATGTGAATCGGTTCCCGGTCGCAATTGGTAAGATCGACAGCGCCCGCGTCGCGCTCATGGTAGTTCAAATAAGGTCCTCCGCGATGCACTTGGCAGCACGCCTGAAAAACTGGAAGGACTCAATAGCAGCGTCGGTCGCTTCCTCAAGCCATGCCTTGTCCTGCATGATCGCAGCCTCGTCGAATGCGGCGCAGAACGCCTGCCATTCGGCGCTCATCGTGGCGGCGGGAGACAGATATTGCGACGGCACGTCGTCGGGCAATCCGCGCGACAACATGCGCCCGCCCAGTTTCGAGCCTTCGAGCACGTATTGCACGCCCCATGCGCCCGCATCGCTGGTATCGCTGGCGATCATCGGGGTGGGCAGCCAGGTGCCCAGCGCGGCGAGATCG
>JAPYSD010000601.1 GCA_029936705.1 Croceicoccus sp.
AACGGCGCGGGCCTTGCCATGGCGACGATGGACATCATCAAGCTGAACGGCGCGTTCCCGGCCAACTTCCTCGACGTGGGCGGCGGCGCCACGACCGAGAAGGTGACCGCGGCGTTCAAGATCATCCTGTCGGACCCGGCGGTCGAGGGTATCCTCGTCAACATCTTCGGCGGCATCATGAAGTGCGACATCATCGCCGACGGCATCGTCGCCGCGGCCAAGGAAGTGAACCTCCAGGTCCCGCTGGTCGTCCGCCTCGAAGGCACGAATGTCGAGAAGGGCAAGGAAATCCTCGCCAATTCCGGCCTGCCGATCGTGCCTGCCGACGATCTGGGCGACGCCGCCCAGAAGATCGTGGCCGAGGTCAAGAAAGCCGCCTGAGCAGGCTTCATCCTGCAGGAATACGAAAGGGGGCCGCCGTGCCCCCTTTCTTTTTGCGGATCGGTGCGGGATCGTCCTTCGACGAGCGGTCGCCCGCTCCGCAAGGCAGGTGTCTCACACGCGAGGAGTGAGCGAAGGGTCGGTAGATGAAAAGTGCAACCATCATCGCGCTCGGTGCGGCGTGCCTGCTCGCTCCGCAGTCAGGCTGGGCGAACGAAACGATCAGCCTGTCGCCAAGCTCACAGTGGATCGTGGATTTCGGCACGGATCGATGCATGATTGCGCGGCAGTTCGGCTCGGGCAAGGATGTCACGACGCTCAAGATCTCGACGATCCTGCCGGACTGGGGATACGAACTAACGCTGATCGGTCGCCACGCCCGCTTGTCGAACTGGCGAGGCGCGCCGCGGGGCGGCGAAATCGGCATCGCATTCTCGCCAGGCGGACCGCAGGCCCAGGCCATCATGCGAACGGCCGAGACCGACAGCTTGCCCGCACTTATCGCGTCCGGCGTTTTCGAGGAAGTGCCCGGAAGTGACGATGAAAGGCACTATCTGCTGGGTGAGCCATCGCGTTACGCCGCAATCGAAAGGATCGACTTCGACAACGGCATGAATGACCCCCTGTCGCTTGAGACCGGCGAAATGCAGCGGGTCTTCGCGCTGATGGATGAATGCAAGTGGAAGCAGGTCGCCAGTTGGGGACTCGATGTCGACGCCAATCGCAATCGCGTTTCAAAGGCCGTGCTCAAGACGGAATACGTCACGCGGGTCGGTGACGAAGTGCAGGAGACCTATCCTTCAAGAGCACTTCTCGCAGGCATGGCCGCGCAGCTATCGCTTCGGATCATTGTCGACGAAAGCGGCACCGCCACCGATTGCCGGGTCCTGAGCGCGACCAGGGCGGAGGAGTTCGGAAACGAACCCTGCGCTCCGTTCCTGGCACAGCCTTACCTGTTCCAGCCCGCTATCGGCGCGGACGGCAGGCCGATTGCGTCCTGGGCACACCTGCGGATCAATTACTTCGTCCCCTAGAACAGCCAGATGTCGACCGCGTGGATGGTAAGGCCGACCAGCCCGCCCACCAGCGTGCCGTTGATCCGGATGAACTGCAGGTCGCGGCCCACCGCGCCCTCGACCCGCTCGGTGATTGTGGTGGCGTCCCAGCGCTTCACGGTTTCCGATACCAGGCGTACGATCTGGTCGCCATAGCGGCTGGCGATGCCAACCGCGCTGCGCCGTGCAAAGCGATTGACCTGCGCCTGCAGGCGCGGATCGCCGCGCAGTGCACCGCCCAGTTCCTGTAACGCGCCGGCGAACTGTCCGCCCATCTGACTGTCGGGATTGCGCGCAGCCTCGATCAGGCTGGCGCGAAGACGTTCCCACACGCCCTGCCACCAACCCGCGACGGCAGGATTAGCCAGCATCTCCTGCTTCATCCCCTCTACCTTGGCGCGGGTCTCGGGGTCGTGGACGAGGTCATGGGCCAGCTTCTCCAGCCCCTCTTCAACCTTGGTGCGCAGCGGGTGGTCGGGATCGACCAGCATCTCGGCCAGCAGGCGGTACAGCCCGTCCAGCACCGAATTGGCAAGCCGTTCGTCCAGTCCCGTGAAGCGCAGCAGCGCATTGGCGCGGTCGTGAATCATCGAACGGACGAGGCTTTCGTTCGATTCGAGCGTCCGCCCCGCCCATCGCACGATCGATTCCAGCAGCGGCAGATGGCGCTTGTCCGCGATCGCCGCCGACAGCATCTGTCCCAGCAGGGGCGAGAC
>JAPYSD010000602.1 GCA_029936705.1 Croceicoccus sp.
TTGCGAGCGCCGCCACCTGAAGACGGTGCGTCTACCAATTCCGCCATCTGGGCACTTTTGCGAGGCGGCCAGTGTGCCGCCTTGCAGGTAGGAGCGCGCAACTAGGGCGCCGCTTGATTCGTGTCAATGGCCCGATCGTCAAAAATGATGCGGGAAAATCGCGCGCTCCTTCAATTCCTTCGTTCAGGCCAGCAGCTGCTCGACCGGAACATAGTCATAGCCCAGCTCCTCGGCCCCGGCGCGATAGGTCAGCTTCCCCGCGTGGACGTTCAGCCCCTCGGCCAGGTGCGGGTCGCTGCGCAGCGCGCCGCGCCAGTCGCCCGCGTCGAACGCCGCCGCGATGCGCAGCGCGTGCGGCAGGGTCACGTTGTTCAGCGCATAGGTGCTGGTGCGCGACACCGCGCCCGGCATGTTGGCGACGCAGTAATGCACGATGCCGTCGACCACGAAGGTCGGATCGTCATGCGTGGTGGGGTGAGAGGTCGCAAAGCAGCCGCCCTGGTCGATCGCCACGTCCACCAGCACCGCGCCGGTCTTCATGTCCTTCAGCATCTCGCGGCTGACCAGCTTGGGCGCGGCGGCGCCGGGGATCAGCACCGCGCCGATCACCAGGTCGGCATCGCACACGACCTCGTGGATGTTGGCCTTGTTCGAAAAGCGCGTCTTGGCACGGCTTTCGAAATACATGCCCAGCCGTTCCAGCTGTTCGGGGCTGCGGTCGAGGATGGTGACATCCGCGCCCAGTCCCACCGCCATCTGCGCCGCGTTCCAGCCCACGACGCCGCCGCCGATCACCGCGACCTTGCCCGGCGCCACGCCCGGCACGCCGCCCAGCAGCGTGCCGCGCCCGCCATGCGCCTTTTCCAGCGCGGTGGCGCCCGCCTGCACGCTCATGCGGCCCGCGACCTGGCTCATCGGCTTGAGCAAGGGCAGTCCGCCGCCCGGGCCCGTGACGGTTTCATAGGCGATGGCGGTCACGCCCGACTTCAGCAGGTCGGCGGTCTGCGCCGGATCGGGGGCAAGGTGCAGATAGGTATAGAGGATCTGCCCCTCGCGCAGCATGGCGCGTTCCGCGGGCTGCGGCTCCTTGACCTTGACCACCATGTCGCAGGTGCCGAAGATGTCCTGCGGCCCGTCGACGATGGTCGCGCCCGCCTGGACATAGGCGTCGTCATGCGCGCCAATGCCCAGCCCGCCGCCGCTTTCGACCAGCACCTCGTGGCCGTTGGAGACCAGCTCGGTCACGCTTTCGGGCGTCAGGCCGATCCGATATTCATGGTTCTTGATTTCACGGGGAGTGCCGATGCGCATGGGGTGCTCCGTTGCAGCCGGATTGTTGAAATTGCGCCCCCGATAAACCCGAAACGATCGCCGGATCGACAGGTTTCAGCGCGCTTTCGTCAAAATTGCCCAGATTCCCGGTTTGCCGCGAAACGCCGTTCGCGCCGCCGCTTCTGCACGCAAGATTTATTCCCCACTGGACAGGCCCGACCCGCTTTCGCCATAGCCGCGGCCACCATGCACGATATCCGCCTTGTCCGGGACGATCCCGAAGCCTTCGACGCCGCCCTCGTGAAACGCGGGGCCGAACCTGCGTCGGCCAGCCTGCTCGCGCTGGACGAGGATCGCCGCGCGTTGCAGACCCGCGCGCAGGAAGGGCAGAACCGCCGGAACGAGGCATCGAAGGCGATCGGCAAGGCGATGGCGCAAGGCGACACCGCCACCGCCGACGCCTTGAAGGCCGAGGTCGCACAGCTGAAGGAAACGCTCCCCGCGCTGGAGGCGGAAGCGAAGGACAAGGCCGATGCGCTCGACGCGGTGCTGGCCGCGCTGCCCAACCTCGCCGCCCCCGACGTGCCCGAGGGCGCGGACGAGGACGACAACGTCGAGACCGCCCGCTGGGGCACGCCGCGAAAGTTCGACTTCAAGCCGAAGGAACATCCCGCTTTCGGCCCGGCGCTGGGCCTCGATTTCGAGACTGCGGCGGCGATCAGCGGCGCACGCTTCACCTTCATGCGCGGCCAGATGGCGCGGCTCAACCGCGCGCTGGGCGCGTTCATGCTCGACATGCAGGGCGATGCGGGGTTCACCGAATGCAACCCGCCGCTGCTGGTGCGTGACGAGGCCGCCTTTGGCACCGGGCAATTG
>JAPYSD010000603.1:0-1126 GCA_029936705.1 Croceicoccus sp.
TAACCGGTGCGCGTGATAAAGCCCTCCAGGTCATCGAGCAGGCCGATCGTTCGAAGCAAAGCATCGCTCCGATAAACGCAACTCAGCGCGCCGAAGCGCAGCACATGGGCCTCCTTCGCCTAATCGAAGAATACGACCTCGCCGCGCAGCGCGTCTTTGTCAGCGTCATGGATCAGCTACGCCTCGAACCTGAGAGCATGGCCGTGTTTCACAAGATTCCCGTCGACAAGAACGTCAATCTTGGAAACCTTACCGACGAGGAATGGGAACCCTACACGAGACTCATCAACTCCGGTCTCGCGGACAATATCTCATCGCATTATGCTGGCCTATCACGCGGGATCACGCTCACCGACGCGGGAAGAGCTATCGCCATGCTCCTTCCAAAGGTCGCTCCAGAAGCGGGATAGCCCGTCATCTGACATCCTTCTTGCTTGATCAAAATGAGAAGGGAAAACGCATGACGACGAAAGCATCCAGCCGCACCGCCGACCATCAGCTTCCCGACGGCTTCATCTCCGTAAATGACCAATTGCCGCCGACAGCCAACCCGGTTCTCGCAGTTCGGGAAAGCGCCACGGTTACGGCTCGCTTCGAAATCCTGACCGCCAAATTCGATCTGGCCTATCGGCCGCACAATCCATGGCTGGACCTTGGCAATGACCCTGTGACCGACAGCGGATCCAATATCCTTGGCTGGCGCCAGGCGCCCGAGCTCTATTGAGATAGGAACCGCCCCGCCAATGCGGTGAGCCGTTCCTCAAATGGCGGAAAGGGGCTTCCATTCTTCGCCGAGTCCTGCAATTAGCGCGGCGCGGGTCATGGCCGCAGGTGTAGCCCCCTATACCTGATACCGTGGCCTCCATACTGAGGTTCGGCCCGTCCATCACCCCGATGGGCGGGCCGTTCTCATTTTAAGGAAGGTCAGGAAAAGCTTTCGCTTTTATGCCTTGGCAAAGAGCCGACGCCTTACATGGCGCGGCCCGTGCTCAGCCACGATTTCATCATCAGTCATGTTGAGTTCCAGCCGCTCCTGGACCGGATCGATTATGCGGATGTGGGTCTCACCCAACACTGCCTTGCCATCCTCTATCGATACATCAGGACCGTGGACGCCGTGCAAGAA
>JAPYSD010000603.1:1136-2135 GCA_029936705.1 Croceicoccus sp.
AGACGAACGAGCGTCACGTAGATCCACCCGCGCCCGAGATCCTCCGCCGCCTCTCTCGCCGTCTCGTCGTCGACAAGAAGGTGCGAAGTCTCCTTGTTCGCCAGCTCGCGGAGCTGCAACATCGCGACACCGCTCACCGCTTTTCGCAGCAGTTCGAAATTGCCCCCCGACTGGATCGTCTCCGGCCTGAACGTCGTCCCAAACGGCATAAACTCTCGTAGCTCGCTCATGCTCCAACCAAGTTTGTGCCCATACATCCCTACCTCCGTCTGGGTTGGAAGCATCAACTCGTGCGTCCGGCCGAGAACCTCCGATCGGCTAGGTACGATCTCGAGCTCATAGCCGCACGTCGGCGCCTCCAGGCGAATGAAGTCCAATGGCTTAAGGCTGACCGACGGAGCCTTCACCGAGGGGCCCGGCTCGCGCAAAGGCATGAACTGGAACGGCGCATTGCCGCCTGAATAGCGATAAGCTTCGAAGGGTTTATCTGTCCTGCAATAAGCGAAGCCGGCAGACCGGATGGTCTTGGCCTTGGAGACTTCAGCCTCCAGATCCGCGGGCACTTCGACTACCTTTGGCTCGATCAAACCCGTCGCCTGATCGGCTTCCTGACCTATAGCATTATTATGCACCGCATCTCCCGATGCGGGGGAGGGTGACTGTCCTTTCAAGCAGCCGGAGAAGGCTTCGATGCTTTCGAATATGATGCGACCGTCTGCATCGAGACCCGCGCCAGCCTGCTGTGCTTTCACAAGGAGATCGCGTTGGGTTCGGCAAGCTGCATCACCACCAGCCTCGCCATCCAGCCGCGAATTCAACTCTGATATCGTCGCCGAAATCCGAGCGGACGGGCTTGTCTCTGATGCTAGTTCGGGGTCGCCTTCAGTAGCGCATCTCTCCGCTCTCAATTTCCTTCCGAGCTCGTCGCTTCCATAGCCAGTGAATTGCTCCTCGCTCTGAATAGCAGCTTGCATCAGCGCCGCGCGATCGACCTTGCCG
>JAPYSD010000604.1 GCA_029936705.1 Croceicoccus sp.
TTCCTGCTGTCCGCCTTTGTCCGCGTTGCGCAAGGATCGGCGACGGTGGCGATGGTCACCGCCGCGGGTCTTGCCGCGCCCCTCATCACCGCGGCGGGCCTGTCGCCGGCCCAGATCGCGCTGGTCACGGTCGCGATCGGCGCGGGCGCGTCGGTTGCCAGTCACGTCAACGATACCGGCTTCTGGCTGGTGAAGCAGTTCCTCGGCCTTTCAGAGGCACAGACATTCCGGAGTTGGACCCTATGCTCGACAATCGCAGGATCTACGATGTTCGCCATGGCAGCGCTGCTGTGGACGTTCGCGTGACCACGCCCGTCAGCGCAAGCAGGCGCGCACTGCTGGCCGGGATGGCGGCGCTTCCGCTGGCGGCCTGCGCCGCGCGCATGGCGGGGCCGTCCGCTTCCGCGGCCGAATATGTCGGCGGCGTCCAGCAGTTCGATCCCGCGCTGTCGCAGATCATCGACCCGTCCGTCCGGCCCGAGGTCCTGGCCACGGGCTATAGCTGGGCCGAAGGGCCGGTCTGGGTGCCCGCCGGTTACCTGCTGTTCAACGATCCCGGCAACAACGTGATGTACCGCTATGTCCCGGGCGGCGAGGTCGAGGAGTTCCTACGTCCCTCGGGTCTTGCCGGAACCGTCCCGCCCGAGATCCGCGAAGCCGGAGCGAATGGCATGGCGATCGATCCCTCAGGCCGCCTGGTCTTTGCCGACAGCGGCACGCGCGCGATCGCCGCCATCGACCTCGACACCATGCAAAGAACCGACCTGGTGGAGAGGTACGACGGGAAGCGGTTCAACAGCCCGAACGACCTTACCATCGCACGGGATGGCAGAATCTATTTCACCGACCCTCCCTATGGGTTCGCCGATGCGGAAAACTCGCCTTTGCGCGAGGTTCAGCAGAACGGGCTGTACCTCCGCGACCGGCAGGGCAATGTCCATTTGCTCGACCAGCACCGCCGCCCCAATGGCGTCGGACTGTCGCCCGATGAACGCACGCTCTACCTCGCGCTGTCGGACGAGCAGCGACCGGTCGTTTTGGCCTATAGCCTCGGCGACGATGGCCGCCCGGTGGGGTCTGCGCGCGTGTTGCACGACATGCAGGCGCAGTTCGATGCCGGTCTTCCGGGCCTGCCCGACGGGCTGAAAGTCGACGCCGCAGGCCATGTGTTCGCCACCGGCCCCGGCGGTGTCCACGTCCTGTCGCCAGAGGGGAAGCTTCTGGGCATCATCAGCACGGGAACCGTCATCGCGAATTGTGCGATCGGCCGCGACGAAACCGGTGGTGCGGCCCTTTACCTGACCGCACATACCATGCTGGCACGGGTGCCCTTGCGGATCGCGTTGTAGCGGCCAGGCCGACGCTGAGCGCCGTTAAAGCCTACCGTCGTCAGGAGCGACCGCCATGTCCGGATATTTGATATTCTACGGATCCTATCGACGCGACCGGCAGGGCATACGCCTGGCCGACTACCTGCTGCGCCGCTTTGCCGAACGCGGTGAAGCCGCCGAGTTGATCGATGCGCAGGCGGTCGGGCTGCCAATGCTCGACCGCATGTACAAGGAATATGAACCCGGAGAAGCGCCACCCGCCATGGCGGAGCTGGCTGAACGGATCCGCGGCGCAGACGGCTTCATCTTTGTCACGGGCGAATATAACTGGGGCATGCAACCGGGTTTGAAGAACCTGACCGACCATTTCCTGGAAGAATGGTTCTGGCGCCCGGCAGCGATTGCCAGCTATTCCGCGGGGCGCATGGCAGGCGTGCGCGCTGGCACGGCGTGGCATGCGACCCTGGCCGAAATGGGCATGGTGGTAATCTCCAGCACGATCGCGGTCGGCCAGATCCAGAGCACGCTGGATGATAGCGGAATGCCGCTGGGCGATAGCGGAAATGCGCTCGACCGCGCCTTCCCTCGCTTTGCCGACGACCTTGCATGGTGGGCCGAAGCGGCCCGTCTCCAGCGGGAACGTAATGAACCGCCCTATTGACGGCGTATTACCCCCCCCCCCCGCATTCGCTCCGCGGGTGAGCAGTGGCGGAAAGTGCGTACTTCTATGGCAAAATGGTGCGCCCGACAGGATTCGAACCTGTGGCCCCCAGATTAGGAATCTGATGCTCTATCCT
>JAPYSD010000605.1 GCA_029936705.1 Croceicoccus sp.
GGGTCGGGTTGACCTTGCCCGGCATGATCGAGCTGCCCGGCTCGTTCGCGGGCAATTGCAGTTCGCCCAGCCCGGACCGCGGCCCCGATCCCAGCCAGCGGATGTCGTTGGCGATCTTGGTCAGCGATACCGCCAGCGTCGACAGGCTGCCCGACATCTGCACCAGCGGATCGTTCGATGCCAGCGCCTCGAAACTGTTGGCGGCAGGTTCGAAACCGGTGCCCGCGATCGCGGAGATTTCGCGCGCCATGTCCTTGCCAAAACCCTCTGGCGCGTTGAGGCCGGTGCCGACGGCGGTGCCGCCCTGTGCCAGCCTGCACACATCGGGCAACGCCTGTTCGATCCGCTCGCGCCCGGCGCGCAGCTGGCGGACATAGGCGGACATTTCCTGCCCCAGCGTCAGCGGCGTCGCGTCCTGCAGATGGGTGCGCCCGATCTTGACGATGTCGGACCATGCCTTCGCCTTGGTATCCAGCGCATCGGTCAGCAGCTCCAGGGCGGGAAGCAGTTGCCGTTCGGTTTGCAGCACCGCGGCAACGTGCAGCGCGGTGGGGAAGCTGTCGTTCGACGACTGCCCCTTGTTGACTTGGTCGTTGGGATGCACCGGGCTCTTGCCGCCGCGTCCCTTGCCCAGGATCTCGTTCGCGCGGCCTGCGATCACCTCGTTCACGTTCATGTTGGTCTGCGTGCCGCTGCCGGTCTGCCAGATAACCAGCGGAAACTGATCGTCATGCTGGCCATCGATGACTTCCTGCGCGGCCTGTTCGATGGCGTCTGCCAGGTCCGCAGGCAGTCCGTGGGCGCGATTGACGCGGGATGCCGCCAGCTTGACCATGGCCATCGCATGCACGACCGCCAGCGGCATGCGCTCGCGCTCGGCAAAGGGGAAATTCTCGATGCTGCGCTGGGTCTGCGCGCCCCAATAGGCGGCGGCAGGTACCGCGATGGCGCCGATGCTGTCGGTTTCCTGGCGGGTTTCCTGGTCGGTCAAGGGGTTGCCTCCTGCTCGGCGTGATGCTGGTATGTTCGGGTCTGCCCTTTCAACGCGCTCGGCCGCGGGTCGGTCCCGGACGGGAATTGCTGGAACGACTGCGCGTCCCAAGCGTCGGTCAGGTAAGCAAACATCACAAGGAGGATGACAATGGCCGACAATAGTCACGACGGACTGCGCCCCGACCAGAAACCCGCCAACCAGACGAGCGTGAAGAGCGGAAACGTCAAGCAGCGCAGCGGTCACGAACCGAAGAACACCGACCTCGCGCGCGGCAGCGAACCGGAAACGCGCGGGTCCAGCCAGCAACGGGGGTAGCCCCATTTCCTGGCGCGAAACTCCGTTAAGCCATGACGTTTCCGCCGCACAGCGCCGGGACGACATGGTTCGCGGGCAGATTGCCGGTAGGGGGATCGAGGACGAGCGCGTGCTGGAAGCCATGCGCTCGGTCCCCCGCGACCGGTTCGTGCCTGACCATTTGGCCGAATTCGCCTATCAGGACAGCCCCCTCCCCATCGGAGAGGGACAGACCATTTCCCAGCCCTATATCGTCGCCGCCATGATGGAAGCCGCACGGATCCAGCCAGGCGAAAGCGTGCTGGAGATCGGTGCAGGCAGCGGTTACGCCGCCGCCGTGGCAGGCCAGTTAGCCGGCCGCGTCGTATCGGTAGAACGCCATGCCGCGCTCGCCGACATGGCAAGCCGGTGCATCGCCGACCTTAATTATCGTAACGTGGCGATCCGCGAGGGCGACGGCTGCGACGGCTGGGCCGAGGAAGCGCCGTTCGACGCGATCCTCGTGTCGGCGGGCGCGCCCGTCGTGCCCGATAGGCTGAAAAGCCAGCTGAAGATCGGCGGAAGGCTGGTCATCCCCGTCGGCGACGAGCGGCTCCAGGAACTGCAGGTCATCACGCGTGAGGGCGAGGACCGGTTCAGCGAATGCTCCATCGGCAAGGTGCGCTTCGTGCCGCTGGTCGGGCGCGGCGCTTGGCCGGATCCGGAAACCGGGGAAGAGACATCCGACACCCTGCCCGCCATGATCGCACGGGAAGCGGTACGACTGCCCGCTCCGGACGACCCGGACTTCGCCGCCCATTTCGACCGCTATGCCGAT
>JAPYSD010000054.1 GCA_029936705.1 Croceicoccus sp.
GTTCACCAGCTCCTCGAAATGCGCTTCCTCGGCCACCAGCGCGCGTCCGCCTGCCTCGGCGATGCGGCTCGCTTCCTCGTGCAGCGCCAGCGCGTTGAAACGCACCGCGTCCTTCATCGTCTGCCGGTGGGTAAAGCCGCTGTCCGCCGCCATCAGCGCATCGGCATGGCGGGCGGGAACCTCGATGAAATAGCCCAGCACGCCGTTGTGCTTGATCTTCAGCGTGGCGATGCCAGTCTGCTCGCGGTATTTCGCCTCCAGCGCGGCGATCGCGCGCCGCCCGTTCTTGGCGATGTCGCGCAGTTCGTCCAGCCCGGCGTCGTAACCCTGCGCGATGAAGCCGCCCTGCGACCGCTCGGTCGGCGGCGTCTCGACGAGTGCGCGGGTGAACAGCTCGATCAGCGGGCCGTGCCCCTGCAGGCGCGGCAGCAGCGCCGCGACCAGCGGCGGCATCTCGCCCCGCCGTGCCAGCCTGTCCTGCAGCGCCAGCGCCACGTTCAGACCGTCGCGCAGCTGCCCCAGGTCGCGCGGGCTGCCGCGTCCCGCCACGATCCGGCCCAGCGCGCGCCCGATATCGGGCAGCGCGCGCAGCTCGTCGCGCACCGCCTCGCGCAGCAGGGGATCGTCGTGCAGCCAGCCCACTGCCGCCAGCCGCGCGCGGATCGCGTCGACGTCGCACAGCGGCGCGGACAGGTCCTCGGCCAGCAGCCGCGCCCCCGCGCCGGTCAGGCAGCGGTCGAGGCAATCGATCAGGCTGCCCTTGCGTGTGCCGCTGGCGGATACCAGGATCTCCAGCGAGGCACGCGTCGCCTCGTCCATCGCCAGGTGCCCGTCCGCCGACCGCGCGCGCGGCGGCAGCAGCAGCGGCAATGTGCCGCGCCCGACATGATCCAGATAGGCGATCAGGCCCCCCGCCGCCGCCAGCGCGGCACGGCCGAACTGCCCGAACCCGTCCAGCGTGGCGACGCCGTGCAATTCCTTCAGCCGCGCCTCGCCCTTGTCGCTCGCGAACTCGCGCGCCGGGCGCAGGATCGCGTCTTCGGGCTGCGGGTCCGCATCTTCGGGCGCAACGATCTCGGCCGCACCGATCCGCGCCAGCGCCGCGCCCAGCCCCTCCGCCGGCACGCTTTCCAGCGCCATCTCACCTGTGGAGATATCGACCGCCGCCACGCCGATTTCGCCGCGCACCGGCGCGATCGCCGCCAGCACATTGGCGCGGCGCGCTTCCAGCAGATTGTCCTCGGTCAGCGTGCCCGCCGTCACGAAACGCACGATGTCGCGCGCCACCAGTGCCTTCGACCCGCCTCTCGCCTTGGCCTCTGCGGGGGTCTCGGTCTGCTCGGCGATCGCGACGCGAAGCCCCGCGCGGATCAGCCGGGCGAGGTAGCTTTCCGCCGAATGCACCGGCACGCCGCACATCGGGATGGGCTTCCCGTCATGCTCGCCCCGGCTGGTCAGCGCGATATCCAGCACCTGCGCGGCCTGCTTCGCATCCTCGAAGAACAGCTCGAAGAAGTCGCCCATGCGGTAGAACAGCAGGCAATTGCCTGCCTTCTCCTTGAGCGCCAGATATTGCGCCATCATCGGGGTGACTGATCCGCCTGCCATGGCGACATGCGTTAGCGACGCGCCGCCGATTCGGCCAAACCGCCGCGCATCGCTATCCCCGGTCATGCCGGGTCCAGCCATGCCCGCCGCCCCCATGCTGCACCGCCAACGCAAGTCGTGCTGCGAAAATCGCAACGCTACCCCCTGTCGCTTGGTGCGGAATGGGGTATAGGCGCGCCAGCAGGACGCGCACACACGCCCTAAGGGCACTGCCCTTGGAGAGGGGCAAGAAGGAGCTATCGACCCGTGACCAGTGACGGCACCAACAAGCCCGACGTTTCCTTCACCGAGCGCGAGGCGCTGTTCTATCACGAGACGATCCGTCCCGGTAAGATCGAGATCGTCGCGTCCAAGCCGATGGCGACCCAGCGCGACCTGTCCCTTGCCTATTCCCCCGGCGTCGCCGCGCCGGTGCAGGCGATTGCCGATGATCCGTCGATGGCGGCGCGCTATACCGCGCGGTCCAACCTGGTCGCGGTGATTTCCAACGGCACCGCGATCCTGGGCATGGGCAATCTGGGCGCGCTGGCGTCGAAGCCGGTGATGGAAGGCAAGTCGGTGCTGTTCAAGCGCTTTGCCGACGTCGATTCCATCGACATCGAACTCGCGACCGAGGACCCTGAGGCGTTCATCAACGCCGTCGCGCTGATGGAGCCGACCTTCGGCGGCATCAATCTCGAGGATATCAAGGCGCCCGAGTGCTTCATCATCGAGCAGGCCCTGCGCGAGCGGATGAAGATCCCCGTCATGCACGACGACCAGCACGGCACCGCGATCATCGCCGCCGCGGGCCTCATCAACGCCTGCCACATCACCGGGCGCAAGCTGGAAGACGTGAAGATGGTGGTGAACGGCGCGGGCGCTTCGGCCATCGCCTGCACCGCGCTGATCAAGGCGATGGGCGTGCGCCACGAGAACGTGATCATGTGCGACCGGTCCGGCCCGATCTATCCGGGGCGCGACGACGTGGACCAGTGGAAGAGCGCGCATGCGGTCGAGACCAGCGCGCGCAGCCTGGAGGAAGCGCTGGTCGGCGCCGACGTGTTCCTGGGCCTGTCGGCGGCAGGCGCGCTCAAGCCCGAATGGCTGGAAGGCATGAACGACCAGCCGATCATCTTCGCCATGGCCAACCCGATTCCGGAAATCCTGCCCGAGGAAGCCAAGAAGGTGAAACCGCGCGCGATCATCGCGACGGGCCGCTCGGACTATCCGAACCAGGTCAACAATGTGCTGGGCTTTCCCTTCATCTTCCGCGGCGCGCTGGACGTGCGCGCGACCGCCATCAACGAGGAGATGAAGATCGCCGCCGCCGAGGCGATCGCGGAGCTCGCCCGCGAACGCGTGCCGGACGAGGTCGCGGCAGCCTACGGCGTCGATCACCAGTTCGGGCGCGAATACATCATTCCCGCCCCGTTCGATCCGCGCCTGATGGAACGCGTGTCCTCTGCCGTCGCCAAGGCCGCGATGGACAGCGGTGTCGCGCAGGCCAGCATCGAGGATTTCGAGGCGTACCGCCTGTCGCTGAAGGCGCGGCTCAATCCCACCACCTCGGTCCTGACCAAGGTGTACGAGGACGCCAAGAAGAACCCCAAGCGCGTCGTCTTTGCCGAGGCGGAGGAGGACGTGGTCATCCGCGCCGCGATCCAGTTCCGCGATTTCGGCTATGGCCACCCGATCCTGGTCGGCCGCACGCAGGCCGTGCGCGACAAGCTGGTGCAGCTGGGCGTGGACGATCCCGACAGCTTCGAGATCCAGAACTCGCTCGACAGCACGCATGTGCCCGCGATGGTCGACCATCTGTATCAGCGCCTCCAGCGCCGCGGCTATACCGAGCGTGACGTGCGCCGCATGGTCAATCAGGACCGCAACATCTTCGGTTCCGCGCTGCTGGCGATCGATGCGGGCGACGCGATGGTCACCGGCCTGACGCGCCCCTTCGCGCAGACGGCCAAGGAAGTGGCCACCGTGCTCGATCCCAAGGAAGGCGAGGTGCCCTTCGGCATCCATTTGATGATCGGCAAGAACTATACCGTGTTCCTGGCCGACACCACGATCAACGAACGCCCCGACGCGACCATGCTGGCGCATATCGCGAAGAACACCGCCAAGGTGGCGCGCCGCCTGGGCCACGATCCGCGCGTCGCGTTCCTGTCCTATTCGACCTTCGGCAACCCGTCGGGCAAGTGGCTGGAAAACATCCGCGACGCGGTCCACATCCTCGACGAGGAAGGGGTGGACTTCGAATATGAAGGCGAGATGGCGCCCGACGCCGCGCTGAACCCGACGGTGATGAAGCTCTATCCCTTCAGTCGCCTGTCCGCGCCCGCGAACGTGCTGGTGATGCCGGGCCTGCAATCGGCGAACCTGTCGGCCAAGCTGCTGCGCGAACTGGCGGGTGCGTCCACCATCGGCCCGATGATGATCGGCATGGAAAAGCCGGTGCAGATCGCCCCGATGACCGCCATCGCGCCCGACGTGCTGACGCTGGCAGTGCTGGCGGCAGCCGGAGTGCTCAGCTGAGCTGAATCGATAACGCTGGGCGGGTCGCTACTCGCCCAGCACCTCGCTCACCCACCTGGGCACCAGCTCGCTCGCCGGGCCCAGGCGCGTCTCGTCGAACCAGCGTGAACCCTGGCTGGGCTCCAGGTTGAGCTCCAGCGTGCGCGCGCCGTTCGCCTTCGCCTCCTGCACGAAGCCCGCGGCGGGATAGACCGCACCCGACGTGCCGATCGACACGAACAGGTCGCATTCGGCCAGCGCGGCATAGATCCGGTCCATCTGGTACGGCATCTCGCCGAACCACACGACATCGGGGCGCAGCGCGCGCTCGCCGCATTCGGGGCAGGGCGGGCGCGCGATCAGCGGGCCGGTCCACGGGGATCGCGCGTCGCAGGCGGTGCACCACGCGTTCAGATGCTCGCCATGCATGTGCAGCACGTTGTTCGCGCCCGCGCGCTCGTGCAGATCGTCCACGTTCTGCGTCACGATCAGCAATTCGCCGCGCCACGCGCCGTCCAGCCTGGCCAAAGCCTGGTGCGCCGGGTTCGGCTGCTTGGTCTGGATCGATTCGCGCCGCATGTCATAGAACCGCAGCACCAGGTCGGGATCGCGGGCGAAACCCTCGGGCGTGGCGACATCCTCCACCCGGTGTTGTTCCCATAGCCCGCCTTCCGAACGGAACGTGTCGATCCCGCTTTCGGCGGATACCCCTGCGCCCGTCAGGATCACGATATTGCGAAGTGCGTCCATGACCGCCATGAAGCACGCCGACCAAGGAGAATGCAATGGCAGCAATCGGTATCGTCGGCTCGGCAGGGCGCATGGGGCACGCGCTGGCGGACGCCATCGGCGAAGCGGGCGAGACGCTGGCGGGCGGCGCGGATCGCGGCGACGACGTGGCCGCACTGGCGGGCAAGGCTGACGCGCTGGTCGACTTCTCCAGCCCCGCCGCGCTGGCCGCGACGCTGGACGCCTGCATCGCGGCGGGCATTCCGCTGCTGATCGGCACCACCGGGCTGACCGCCGACAACCACGCCGCCATCGACACCGCCGCGCAGTCGATCCCGGTGCTGCAGACCGGCAATACCTCGCTGGGCGTGACCATGCTGGCCGCGCTGGTCCAGCAGGCAGCGGCGCGGCTGGGCGACGACTGGGATGTCGAGATCGTGGAGATGCACCACCGCAACAAGGTCGACGCCCCCTCGGGCACCGCGATCCTGCTGGGCGAGGCGGCCGCCAAGGGCCGCGGCATCGAGCTTGCAAGCAATACCGAAAGCGGCCGCGACGGCCACACCGGAGCGCGGGGCAGGGGCGCCATCGGCTTCGCGGCGCTGCGCGGCGGCACGGTCGCGGGCGAACACAGCGTGATCCTGGCGGGCGAGCAGGAGCGCATCACCCTCTCGCACAGCGCCGAAAACCGCGCGATCTTTGCCAAGGGCGCGGTCAGGGGCGCCACATGGCTGATCGGCAAGCCTGCGGGCCGCTACACCATGAACGACGTGCTGGGCCTGTAATGGCGGCCAGGGAAAAACGCGGCCACGCGCCCAGGAACAAGGCGGAGATCTTCGAATTCTTCCGCCTGCTGGCCGAGGACAACCCCGACCCCCAGACCGAGCTGGAATTCGGCAACCACTTCCAGCTGGTCGTCGCGGTCGCGCTGTCAGCACAGGCCACCGATGTCGGCGTGAACAAGGCAACCCGCAAGCTGTTCGCCAAGGTGAAGACCCCGCAGCAGATGGTCGAACTGGGCGAGGACGGGCTGAAGGAGCACATCAAGACCATCGGCCTGTTCAATTCCAAGGCGAAGAATGTCATCGCGCTCTCCCATATGCTGATCGACACCTTCGGCGGCACCGTGCCGGACGACCGCGACGCGCTGGTCAAGCTGCCGGGCGTGGGGCGCAAGACCGCCAATGTCGTGCTGAACTGCGCGTTCGGCCATCCGACCTTCGCGGTCGACACCCATGTCTTCCGCGTCTGCAATCGCACCGGCGTGGCCAAGGGCAAGACCCCCGACAAGGTCGAGGCGCAGCTGGAAAAGAAGGTGCCCGAACCGTTCCGCATGGGGGCGCATCACTGGCTGATCCTGCACGGCCGCTATCTGTGCAAGGCGCGCACGCCCGAATGCTGGCGCTGTCCTGTGGTCGACCTGTGCGGGTTCAGGGACAAGGTGCTGGACAAGCCGAAAGGCCGCTAACCGGCCCGCGCGTTTGGGAAGCACCGACCGATCTGCTAGCTTGCGAGCATGCCCGAAAGGACCGCTGGCGAGTTTACGACACGATGACCCGCAATCCCGCCCCCACGATCGCCGCCCTGCTGGCCGCCGCCGCGCTGGCCGTGCCCGCCTCGGCGCAGGACATCCTTGCCCCCGAAGTGCGCGGGCGGCCTGCCGAGGACACCGACGAATGGGTCGTCACCGTGCGCGGCGCGGCGCTGCTGACGCCGTCCTGGCTGGGTTCGGACGATATCTCGCTCTCGCTGGTGCCCGACGTGCGCGTGCAATACGGGGACGAGCTCTTCGCCTCCATCCCCGAGGGGCTGGGCTGGAACGCGATCAAGGGCGATGGGTGGAAAATCGGCCCGCTCGCCAAGGTCCGCTTTGGCCGCAGCGAGGAGAACGGCGGATCGCCCTTCCAGATCTTCGGCCGCAGCGACGATCTGCAAGGCATGGGCGACATCGGCGCTTCCGCCGAGGTCGGCGGTTTTGCCGAAAAACGCTTTGGTTCGCAGGGCCAGTGGGAAGCCCGCGCCGAGGTGCTGAAAGGCTTCGGCGGGCACGACGGCGTGGTCGCCAACACCTCGCTCGACTATCGCACGCGCCTTGGCCGTGCGAGCCTGCGCGTCGGCCCCCGCCTCAACCTGGCGAGCGGCGGCTTCATGGACACCTATTTCGGCATCGACGCAGGCCAATCGGCCCGCACCGGCCTTGCGCCTTACGACGCCGATGGCGGCGTGCTGTCCTATGGCATGGGCGCCAGCCTGGTCCAGCCGCTCAGCCGCCGCAGCGCGATCAGCGCCTTCGGCAATGTCGAGCGCCTGGGCGGCGAACCCGGCCGCTCCCCCCTCATCGAGGAACGCGGCCAGCGCCTGCAGTTGTCGGTCGGCGTCGGCTACGGCTACCGGTTCGGGCTTTAGCGGGGGCGGTGACGGTCGGAGCGCATCGGAAGACCTTGAATGCGTCAGCCGGCAAGCGCCTCGCTCCTTCTGCGGACCTGTACCGACATTCCGCCGCCACGGCGGACTTCGAACCCGCCAGCCTGTTCGATCAGCGTCGTCAGCTTTGAACAGCCATAGGTGCGTGGATCGAATTCGGGATCCATCATCAGTAGCCGCGATCCAAGGCCGCCCAGATGGACCCAGCCGTCGTCGTCCTCGAGCTGCGCGATGGCACGTCGTACCATCGCACTGGCCTGCGCGGGCTTGCGCGTGGCGGTTGCAGGCGCTGGACCGGGACCGGTATTGCCGATGCTGACGACCGGCAGGCTGGGTTCCGGCGCCGAGAGCAGGTTTTCCGTCAGGACAAAGCGTTTGCAAGCCTGGCGGAAGCTCTTCGGAGTCTTGGCCTCGCCGAAGCCGAAAACGTCGAGCCCTTGTTCGCGGATCCGAGCCGCGAGGCGCGTGAAATCGCTGTCTGACGAGACCAGGCAGAAGCCCGCGAACCTGCCGCTGTGAAGCAGGTCCATCGCGTCGATCACCAATGCGATATCAGCGCCGTTCTTGCCGACGGTCAGCGCGAAATTCTGCTGCGGGATGATCGCGTGGTCGGAGAGGATACTGGACCAGCCCTTGAGTCGCTCCTCCGCGAAATCGCCATAGATGCGCCGTACGCTCGCTTCGCCAAATGTCGCAATCTCGTCGAAAAGCCTTTGCGCTATGCGGGGCGACGTATTCTCGGCGTCGATGAGAACCGCAAGGCGAGGTAGCGGAGCAATTTGTGTCATCGCGCATGCTTGCCATTGCAAGTATTGACGCCGCCCTAACGTCTCGCGGGTCGGAGTCAGCCCCCCCCTCACTCCCGCGCTTCGTCGATCAGGTCGCGCAGGCAATCGGTGTGGGCCTGGAACGCGCGTTCGCCCGTCCGCGTGATCGCGGCGCGGGTGCGGGGGCGCTTGCCGAGGAAATCCTTGGTGATCGCCAGATAGCCCGCCGCTTCCAGCGCGTTCAGATGGCTGCCCAAATTGCCGTCGGTTGCGCCGGTCAGCCGCTTCAGCCGCGCGAATTCCAGCGGCTCGACCTTTCGCGCCGCGTGCAGCGCCGCCATGATGCGCAGGCGCAGCGGCTGGTGGATGATGTCGTCGAACCCTTCCATCACGCGTCCCGCAGCCACAGCCCGCCCAGCACCAGCCCGCCGCCGCCCGCCGCCGCGGCGAACAGTGCGGTCCATTGCGGCGCCAGCAGGAAGCCTGCCATCACCACCACCGCGATGGCCGCGCCGATCCCCGCCAGCCGGGGCATCGCGGAATAGCCCATGACCACGTAGATCAGCCCCATGACGAGCGAGGGGAACGCCAGCGCCGCCATCGTGTCGACCGGCGCGAACAGGACCATGGTCGCGATGATGAAGAGCCCAATGGTCAGGGTCAGCACCGCGATGGTGCCCGCGTTCTCGCCGCCGCCGGCCTGGCGGGGCGATTGGCGCCAGCTGAGCAGGAACGCCCCGGCGACACCGGCCAGCGTCAGCCCGCCCCAGATCGGCGCCCACAGTTCCGGCCCGGTGAACTGGCACAGCGCATAGCCGCACGCCCACACGATGCCCCACAGCACCAAGTGCGGGCTGGCCGCGCTGTACAGGCCCGACCGGACGGTGCGGGTCTCGGTCGCCTCGACGTCCCGCAGGACGGAATGGGCCTCTTGCTGCGAAATCATGGCATGTCTCCAGTGATACTCTGCGCCGTAGAGTATACGAGCAGAGCGCTCTGTCAAGCAGAGTTAGCCGGGATGGCAAGCCGCGATCGCGCTGTCCTACACGCCGCGTCCACGCTAAACGCCCGGCTTCCCGCGCTCTTTGCCATTGTCGAGATTTTCCCGCACCCCGCAGGTGTCAACCGGCACCCGCGAACCCGCACGATTGTGCGGCCCGGGGCAGGGTGACGGCGCCTGTAGGACGTGTCGCCCCTGTCAACCACTCCGCCCCTCTGGGCAGGCCCGGTCAGAGCCCCAGGTTCAGCCGCCGCGTCACCGTGTAGTCCATCACCGCGACCAGGAACCAGCTCAGCCGCCAGCGCAGCCGGTTCCACACGGTAGAGCGCTCCTTGTGCAGTTCGGGCGTGATCGCCTCGCTCGCGGGCAGGTGCTGCCCAACAAATTCGCGCATGCGGTCGGCCAGCGCGGCATCGTCGATCCGCAGCATCAGTTCCAGGTTGAGGTACAGGCTGCGCATGTCGAAATTGGCGCTGCCGACATAGACCGCGTCGTCCAGCACGATCAGCTTGGTGTGCAGCTTGCACGCGCCGAATTCCCAGATGTGCGCCCCGCGCTTCAGCAGATAGCGATAGAGCGCCCGCGTCGCGCCGATGGTGGCGGCATTGTCCGACTTGCCCGCCATGACCAGCCGCGCCTCGCCCTTGGTGGCGATCCGCGCGATCCGCCGCTGCAGCCGTTTCGGCGGCGAGAAATAGGCCATCATCATGTCCAGCCGGTCGCCCGCGATCAGGTCCTCCGACACGCAGCGTGCCCAGCTGGACAGCCCCTTGGTCGGCCCGCCCACCAGCAGCCGCACCGATCCCTTGCCCGCGTCCCAGCCGCGCACGATCCGCCGGATCTGCGACCAGCGCGACCGGGCGTTGGATGTCCAGTCCAGCAGCAAATCGTACCAGCGCACCAGGTCGCATACCGCGCCGCCCCTGACCGTCACGGCCAGGTCGTTCCAGCCGTTCATCGCGGGCGGGCTGAAATAGTCGTCCTCGATATTGAAGCCGCCTATCATCGCCAACGCCTCGTCCGCGATGACGATTTTCTGGTGGTTGCGGATCAGGTAGCGCTGCGACCAGTGCGCGACGAAGCGCACCGTGCGGCCGCCCACCGCGTTCAGCGGCTCCAGGAACTGCTCGCTGGCGGTCGCGCCGAACCCGTCGAGGATCAGCGTGACCCGCACCCCGCGCCGTGCCGCTTCGATCAGGGCGTCGCGCACCTGCCGCGACACGTCATCCTCGGCAAAGATGTAGAAGCACATCCGCAGCGTCGCCTCGGCCCCGCCGATCAGCGCCAGCAGCGCGTCCAGCCGGTCCTTGCCCGCCGGGTAGAAGCCCAGATCGTGCCCCTGCGCCGTCACGCGGAACGGCGGCGGGTCGCGATAGGCCGGCGTTCCGGCCGCGATCGGTTCCAGCTTCGTCATGGCAGGGTGATGGCCCGCCGCGCCGCGCAGGGCAAGAGGCGGGGCCGGGAGCAGGGGGGGGCGGCAGGGGTCGGCAGGCGGCTTTCCTTGACTCGCGGGGCCAATTTGCCTAATCGCCGCGCTTTCCGACAGGACCAACTCTTTTTACCGAGGTGCCCTATGGCGCGCGTTACCGTCGAAGATTGCGTCGACAAGATCCCGAACCGTTTCGATCTCGTTCTGCTGGCCGCCCAGCGTGCGCGCGAAATCTCGGCCGGCAGCGAACTGACCGTCGACCGCGACCGCGACAAGAACCCGGTCGTCGCCCTGCGCGAAATCGCCGAGCAGACGGTGAAGCCCAAGGATCTCAAGGAAACGCTGGTCCAGGGCATGCAGAAGGTCGCCGTGGACGACGATGACGAGGTCGATGAGGTCGGCTCGCTGTCGCGCTCGGCAGAGGCGCTGCGCCTGACGGCCGCCGCGCCGACGCGCAACACCTCGATCGGGTCCGACTACGACGGCTGATCGGCGGCGCGACATTGCGAACATGCGAAAGGGGCTGCCACCGGGCGGCCCTTTTCTTTTGCGGGCGCGGTTCTGGTCCGGGCGCTGTTCGCGGCCCTCGTGACGGCCAAGCCCCTTCACCTCGGCACCGCAGCCGCTATAGTCCGTCCGCAAGGCTTGATAGGGGGGTCTTGGTGAGCGACATTTCCGACGGCATCGGCTCGGTGGTCGAGGGCGGCGCCCATGGCCGCGCGGTAGAGCGCGAGGTGAACCCGTCCGGCGGCGCCATCGCCCGCGACGGCCACTATCACGAAACCGCCTGCCTCAACTGCGGTGCACAGCTGGTCGGACCGCATTGCCATCAGTGCGGGCAGGAAGCGCATCTTCACCGCACCATCGGCGCGTTCCTGCACGATCTGATGCACGGGGTGCTCCACCTCGACGGCAAGATCTGGCGCACGCTGCCGATGCTGGTGTTCAAGCCCGGCCCGCTGGCCCGCGAATATATCGACGGCAAGCGCCGCCGCCACGTTTCGCCCATGGCGCTGTTCCTGTTCTCGGTCTTCGCGATGTTCGCGGTGTTCTCGATGGTGGGACTATCGGTGCCGACCGAGATGCCCGAAAGCGACGACGTGCC